>NZ_JBSHBN010000019.1:0-37520 GCF_053612025.1 Kitasatospora sp. NPDC054768 | reverse complement strand
GGCTGACTTTTTTCCTTTTTTGGGTCTTTGTGGCTCGGGCCAAACACCCCGTCTGGGGTGTTGGGGGGGGGGGGGCCCCCCCGCCCCCCCCCCCGGCAGTACCCCCGTACCCGGCCGTACGTCCGAGGAGCAGCGCATGAAGGCCGCCGTCGTCCGCGATTTCACCGCACCGCTGGTCGTCGAGGACCACCCGGTACCCGAGCCGGCCGCGCACCAGGTCCGGGTCCGGATCGAGGCCTCCGGTCTCTGCCACACCGACATCCACGCCGCCCACGGCGACTGGCCGGTCAAGCCCAGCCCGCCGTTCGTGCCCGGGCACGAGGGCGTCGGCATCGTCGAGGCGGCCGGCGACCTGGTCCGGCACGTCCGGGTGGGCGAGCGGGTCGCCATCCCCTGGCTCGCGGACGCCTGCGGGCGCTGCGACCACTGCGTCTCCGGCTGGGAGACCCTCTGCCTCCGGCAGCACAACAGCGGCTACTCCGTGGACGGCGCCTACGCCGAGTACGCGCTCGCGCACGGCGACTACGTCGTCCCCGTCCCCGACGGCATCGACCCGCTGGACGCCGCGCCGCTGTCCTGCGCGGGCGTCACCACCTACAAGGCGCTCAAGGTCTCCGGGGCCGGGCCCGGCACCCGGGTGCTGGTCTCCGGCATCGGCGGGCTCGGCCACCTGGCGCTCCAGTACGCCCGGGTCTTCGGCGCCGAGACCATCGCCGTCGACGTCACCGACGACAAACTCGCCCTGGCCCGCGACCTCGGCGCCGACCACGTCCTCGACGCCCGCACCCAGGACGTCGCCGCCGAGGTCCAGGCCCTCGGCGGCGCCCACGCCGCGATCGCCCTCGCCGTCAGCAACGCCTCCTTCCAGGCCGCCTACGGAGCCCTGCGCCGCGGCGGCACCCTCGTCCTGGTCGCCCTCCCGGCCGGCGGCAAGCTCGAACTGCCCGTCTTCGAGACGGTGTTGAACGGCACCAAGGTGATCGGCTCGATCGTCGGCACCCGCGAGGACCTCGCCGAGGTCTTCCGGCTGCACGCCCTCGGCCGCACCCGGGTGATCCGCGAGACCCGCCGCCTCGACGACGTGAACGCCTGCTTCGACGAGGTGCTGAGCGGCAAGGTCTCCGCCCGCCTGGTCTTCGACCTGCGCTGACGGCCCCCGGACCGCCACCCGGCCGGTCGGTTCGGCGGCGCGCCCGGTCGGGCGGCGGGCACAAGGCCCGGATGCCGCCACTGCTGCACACCGCCGCCCGCCCCGGTTCGTCCGGGTGGGGTTGCAGTTGCGTCTCCGTTCCGTTCGGCGTGGGTACGAAGTGGCCGGCGGTCCGGGATCGTGGGGGCAACCACTCGTACGGCAGGGGGAGTTGCCATGGGGGACGGCCGGGGGCCGGCACCGGATGCGGTGGCGGCGGCACTGCTGGGCGACGGGCCGCACCAGGCGGTGGCCGATGTCGTGCGGGCGCGGCTGCGGATGGTGCCGGAGGGCGCCGGGGCGCTCGCGGCGGCGCAGGCGCGCCCGGGGGACGCGCAGGCGCGGGCGCTGCTGGCCGCCGCCGTCGCGCACCTGCTGGCCACGGACCCGGCGTTCGCGCAGTACCTGGCCACCACCGCGCTCGGGAAGCCGGGCGATCCACCGACCGTCCAACTGCGGAGCGAGCCCGGCACCGTGCAGCTGCGGGTCGGCCCGCCGTCCGCACCGCCGCCGAAGGGCCCGAGCACCGTTCAGCTGCGGACCGGCCCCGCGGCCGCCCGCGCGCGGGCGCTCGCCGCCCGGCGGAGCAGCGCCGGGATCGTGGCGGCGCTCGTCCTGGTGCTGATCGCCGCGCTGGTCGCGCTCGGCGTCCACCTGGGCTCGCGCCCGCTGCTGAAGCCGGGCGGGCCCGGGCTGGCGCACGCCGCGCAGCCGCTGGGCGACCCGGTGCTGGTCCAGGGCGTGCTGCCCGACGAGGGGGCGATGCCGCGCGGGTGGCGGGTGCAGCGGGGGCCGGAGTCGGGGACGGGCCCGACCGACGCGGTGCCGTGCCTGCTGCCGGACGCCTGCGACCAGCAACTCGCCTCGGCCAGCGTGACGTTCGGCGCCGCGTCGGTGCAGACCGTGGAGTTCGACGTGGTCGCCTTCGCCTCCCCCGAGGCGGCCGCCAAGGCCTTCGGCAGCGCACTCGAACGCACCGGCGGCGTGGAGTCGACGGCGGTGGCGATCCCGCGGATCGGCGACCGGAGCGCCACCCGGACCGTCGGTTCCTCGTCGGCGGTGGCGCTGGTCCAGGTCGGCGGCGTGCTGCTCCTGGTGCGGGACGACGGGCCGGGCGCCGCCCTGACCGCGCCCGGGCTGACGGTGTTCGCCCGACTGCTCGCCGACCGCGCCCACCAGGCCCAGGAGGGCCGCACTCCCGACGCCTCCGCCCGGGGGACGACGAGCTGACGGTCGGCGCCCCCCGGCGCCCGGAGCGGGCGGGGAGCCGGGTCGTCGCCCGAATGCATGTATCGCTCCCTTGACTGGCGTCACGGACGCGCCATACTGGCCTCACTCCCCGCTCGCACAACGAGGTGCCCGCCCATGGAGCTCTCACCCTCCGCGCACGTGGACACGTTCTGCCGAGACCATCTCCCACCCTCCGAGCAATGGCCCGAACTCCTTTTCGAACTCCCGGAGTTGGCCTATCCCGATCGCCTGAACTGCGCCGCCGCCCTGCTCGACGACACCATCGAGCGCCTCGGCCCCGACCGACCGTGCCTGCTCACCCCCACCGAACGGTGGTCCTACGGCGAACTGCGCGACCACGCCGACCGGATCGCCCGTCTGCTGACCGAGGACCTCGGCCTCGCCACCGGCAACCGGGTCCTGCTGCGCGGCCCCAACACCCCCTGGCTGGCGGCCTGTTGGCTCGGCGTGCTGAAGGCCGGCGGGGTCGCCGTCACCACCATGCCGCTGCTGCGCGCCGCCGAGCTGACCGAACTGCACGGCATCGCCCGGCCCGTCCTCGCCCTGTGCGACCACCGCTTCCTGGACGAGCTGCACCGGGCACGGACCCCCGGACTGCGCGTCCTCGGCTACGGCGGCCCCGGCCCCGAGGACCTCACCGCCCGCTGCGCCGCCAAGGCCGCCCACTTCCCGGCCGTCCCGACCGCCGCCGACGACGTCGCGCTGATCGCCTTCACCTCCGGCACCACCGGCCGCCCCAAGGCCACCCTGCACTTCCACCGCGACGTGCTCGCCATCGCCGACACCTTCTCCCGCCACCTGCTCCGCCCCACCCCCGAGGACCTCTTCGCCGGAACCCCGCCGCTCGGCTTCACCTTCGGCCTCGGCGGCCTGCTGGTCTTCCCGCTGCGGGCGGGCGCCGCCGGCCTGCTGCTGGAGCACGCCACCCCGGAGCAACTGGCCGAGCAGGTGCGCCGGCACCGGGCGAGCGTGCTGTTCACCGCGCCGACCGCCTACCGGGCCATCCTGGCCGCCGGGCTGGCGGACCGGCTCTCCGGGGTGCGGCACTGCGTCTCGGCGGGCGAGCCGCTGCCCGCCGCCGTCTGGCGGGCCTTCCACGAGGCCACCGGACAGCGGTTGATCGACGGCATCGGCGCCACCGAAATGCTGCACGTGTTCGTCTCGGCCGCCGGCGGGGACATCCGGCCCGGTTCCACCGGCCGGCCCGTCCCCGGATTCCGGGCCGCGGTCCTGGACGGGCAGGGCCGTCCGGTGCCGGACGGCGAACCCGGGATGCTGGCGGTCAAGGGCCCGACCGGCTGCCGCTACCTGGACGACGAGCGCCAGCTGGACTACGTCCGCGGCGGCTGGAACCTCACCGGCGACACCTACGTCCGGGACGGCGACGGCTACTTCTGGTTCCGGGCCCGCAACGACGACATGATCGTCTCGGCCGGCTACAACATCGCCGGGCCCGAGGTCGAGCAGGCGCTCGCCACCCACCCCGACGTGGCCGACTGCGCGGTGGTCGGCGCGCCGGACGAGCAGCGCGGCACGGTGGTCAAGGCGTACGTGGTGCTGCGCCCGGGCGTCCCGGAGGGGCCGGAGACGGCGCGCGGACTCCAGGAGCACGTCAAGCGCGCCATCGCACCGTACAAGTACCCGCGGGCGGTCGAGTTCGTGCCCGGGCTGCCGCGCACCGCGACCGGCAAGCTGCACCGCGCCGAGCTGCGCCGACGGGCCGCACCGACCCCGGCCAGCGTCACCGTCGAGCGCCGGGTGGAGTGGTTCGACACCGACGCCGCCGGGCACTACCACTTCTCCGCCGTGCAGCGCTGGGCCGAGGCGGCGGAGGCGGCCCTGCTGCGCCGGCTCGGACTGGCCGACCTGTTCGGGCGGATCCCCCGGGTGCACTTCGAGGCCGACTACCGCGAACGGCTCTGGTTCGGCGACCTGGTCCGCACCGAGCTGCGGGTGGTCCGGGTCGGCGGCTCCTCGCTGCACTACGCCTTCGAGGTGCACGGCCCGCACGGGTTGGCCGCGAAGGGGCGGATGTCGGTGGTGCACTCCGCACCGCACGACGGGGGCGCCGAGCCGTGGCCCTCACAGGTCCGCCGCACACTGGCGGAGGCCGGGCCGCAGCGCCCGGAGGTGGCCGCGTGAGCCCCGGGACGGCCGCCGGCGCCGGGGCGACCGTCGACCCCGGGCCGACTGTCGGTCCCGGGGCGATCACCGCCCCCGAGGCGGCCGCATGAGCACCGCACGGGACCGTACCCGGATCGCCGTGATCGGCGGCGGCCCCGGCGGGCTCTACTTCGCCGCCCTGGCCAAGCAGCTGGCGCCCGACCGGGAGCTCACCGTCTTCGAACGGGACGGCCGGGACGACGATTTCGGCTTCGGCGTGGTCTTCTCCGACGAGACCCTGGACGGCATCGCGCACGCCGACCCGCACGTCTTCGCCGCGATCAGCGCCGAGTTCGCCCGCTGGAGCGACATCGACATCCGCTTCGCGGGCGAGGTGCGCACCAGCGGCGGCCACGGCTTCGCCGCCCTGGACCGCAACCGGCTGCGCGCCGTCCTGCAACGGCGCTGCGCCGAGCTGGCGGTGGACGTGCGCTACCGGACCCCCGCCCCGCCCGTGGACCGGCTGGCCGCCGAGTACGACCTGGTGGTGGCCGCCGACGGCATCCGCTCCGGCACCCGGGCCGCCTTCCCGGAGAGCTTCCGCCCCGATCTGGACGAGCGCCACTGCCGCTACATGTGGCTCGCCACGGACAAGGTCTTCGAGGCCTTCACCTTCATCGTCGAGAGGTTCGACTTCGGCGTCCTCCAGGTGCACGCCTACCCGTACAGCGCCACCCGCTCGACCTTCATCGTCGAGGCGGCCGCGGACGCCTGGCGCCGTGCGGGCTTCGAGGCCCTCGCCGCACGGGAACCGGCGCGCGGCGAGAGCGATCTGGCGAGCGTGCGTCGCTGCGCGGAGCTGCTCGCCGGGCACCTGGACGGCCACCGGCTGATCCCCAACGCCTCCCGCTGGATCCGCTTCACCACGGTGCGCAACGCGAGCTGGCGCCACCGCAACGTGGTCCTGCTCGGCGACGCCGCGCACTCCGCGCACTTCTCGATCGGCTCGGGCACCAAGCTCGCCCTGGAGGACGCCCTCGCCCTGGCCGCCGCACTGAGCGAACAGCCCACCCTGGACGCGGCGTTGGCCGGTTACGAGGCCGAGCGGCGCCCGGTGGTGGAGTCCACCCAGCGTGCCGCGCAGGCCAGTCTGGAGTGGTTCGAGACCATCGGGCGGCGGACCGGGCAGGACGCCGACCGGTTCGCCTTCAACCTGCTCACCCGCAGCCGGCGGGTCACCTACGGCAATCTGCGGGCCCGCGACCCCGCCTTCGTAGACGCCGTGGACACCGCCTTCGGCGGCTCTCCCGGAGTGCCGCCGATGTTCCGGCCGCTGAAGCTGGGCGCACTGGAACTGCGCAACCGCGTCGTGGTGCCGCCGCTCGCCACCTTCACCTCCCCCGACGCGCTGCCCAGCGGCTTCGACCGGGCCCAGCTGACCGGGCACGCGCTCGGCGGCGCGGGGCTGGTGCTCGCCGGGATGACCGCGGTCGGCCCCGAGGGCCGGGCCACCGACCGCTGCCCGGGCCTGTGGACCGACCACCAGGAGGCCGCCTGGCACCAACTCGTCGGCGCCGTCCGGGCGGTGAGCGACACCCCGCTCGGCATCCAGCTGACCCACGCCGGCCGCCGGGGCGCGACCACCGCCCCCGGGCCGGACGGCATCGGCCGCCCGCTCACCGAAGGCTGGCCGCTGATCGCCCCCTCGGCCCTTCCCTGGGACGCCGACAGCCCCGTTCCGCACGAGGCGAACGACATCCAACTGGCCGCCGTCACCGCGGACTTCGCAGCCTCCGCCGAGCGGGCCGCCCGGGCCGGCTTCGACGTGCTGGAGCTCCAGTTCGGCCATGGCCACCTGCTCTCCTCCTTCCTCTCCCCGCTCACCAACCGCCGCACCGACCGCTACGGCGGCCCGCTGGCCGACCGGCTGCGGCTGCCGCTGGAGGTGCTGACGGCGGTACGGGCCGTCTGGCCGGCCGGCCGCCCGCTGCTGGTGCGGATCTCGGCGAGCGACTGGGCGCCCGGCGGCACCACCGAGGAGGAGGCGGTGGCGATCTGCCGCGCGCTCGCCGGGGCCGGGGCGGACGCGCTGGACGTCTCCACCGGCGAGGTGGTGGCGCACCAGCGGCCGCCGTACGGGCGCGGCTACCAGACGCCCTTCGCCGAGCTGGTCCGCGCCGCCACCGGTCTGCCGACCATCGCGGTCGGCGCGATCTCCGGGTTCGACGACGCCGACTCCGTGCTGCTGGCCGGGCGGGCCGACCTGGTCGCGGTCGGCCGCGCCCAGCTGTACGACCCGCTCTGGACCCTGCACGCCGCCGCCGAGCGGGGCTACAGCGGGCCGGGCGCCCGCTGGCCCGGGCCGTGGACGGCGGGCAGCCGCAGGCCGCCGGGCCCGAACGCCGACCGGGTCGCCCCGCGCCTGCACCTGCTGCGCGAGCCGTCCGCGCCCGTCCACCGCCGCTGGTCACCGCCCCTTCCTTCCGACACCGCCGAGGAGTGACGAGGAGCCATGCCCCACCTGCCCCGCTTCACCGCCGCCGCCGTCCAGGCCGCCCCGGTCTACCTGGACCCGGCCGCCACCGTCGACAAGGCCGTCGCGCTGATCCACGAGGCGGCCGGGCACGGCGCCGAACTGGTGGTCTTCCCCGAGGTCTTCGTGCCCGGCTACCCGTACTGGAACTGGACGATGAACCCGGTGCAGGGCTCGCCCTGGTTCGAGCGCCTGTACCGGGCCGCCGTCGACGTCCCCGGCCCGTACGTCGACACCCTGCGGGCCGCCGCCCGGCAGGCCGGCGTGGTGCTGGTGATCGGGATCAACGAACGCGGCGGGCCCGGCCTCGGACTGCTGTACAACACCCTGCTGATCATCGACGCGGACGGCGAACTCCTCAGCGTCCACCGCAAGTTGATGCCGACCTGGGCCGAGAGACTGACCTGGGGCCAGGGCGACGGGAGCACCCTCACGGTGCACCCCACCGCCGTCGGCCCGCTCGGCGCGCTGGCCTGCGGCGAGAACACCAACCCGCTGGCCCGCTTCACCCTGCTGGCCCAGGGCGAACTGGTCCACGCCGCCTGCTACATCGCGCTGCCGGTGGGCCCGGAGGACTATGACATGGCGGACTCGATCGCGCTGCGCACCGCCGCGCACTGCTTCGAGGGCAAGGTGTTCTCCGTCGTCTCCTGTTCCACCCTCTCGCCCGGGATGGTGGACCTGATCGCCGGCGACGACCCGCAGGTCCGCAAGCAGCTCGCCCGACCGCACAGCGCCCTGTCCGGGATCTTCGGTCCGGACGGCCGCCCCGTCACCGAACCGCTGGTGGACGAGGAGGGCGTCGTCTACGCCGAGATCGACCTCGGCCGCTGCATCCAGCCCAAGCAGATGCACGACATCGTCGGGCACTACAACCGCTTCGACGTCTTCCGGCTGCACGTGGACAACCGCCCGCTGCGGCCGCTGACGCTCCCCGAGGAGGAGGCATGACCAGCCCCGAGGGCCCCCCTGGCCACAACGCTCACGACGACGACCGGATCGGCCGGGCCCGGGTCGCCGACAGTCCCGAACTGCTGACCTACTACAAGGAGTTGGCCGAGCACGAGGCGGGCGCCCTGTGGACGGTCGCGAACGAGATCGAGCCCTGGTACCCGCAGCCGAAGTCCGTCCCGGTGCTCTGGCGCTACGCCGACCTCCGCCCGCTGGTGCGCAAGGCGCTGCCGCTGGTGAAGGCCGACGACGCCGGACGCCGGGTGGTGATGCTGGTGAACCCCGGCCGCCGCGAACTGAGCGCCGCCGTCGGCCTGTTGTACACCGGCCTGCAGATCATGGGGCCCGGCGAGGCGATGACGGCGCACCGCCACCAGGCCTCCGCGCTGCGCTTCGTCCACGAGGGCACCGGCGCCTGGACCGTCGTGGACGGACAGAAGCTGCAGGTCGGCCCGCGCGACTTCGCGATCACCCCGAACAACACCTGGCACGAGCACGGCAACGAGGCCGACGACGCCCCGGTGATCTGGCAGGACGGCCTGGACATCCCGCTGGTCAACACCCTCGACGCCAACTTCTACGAGGTCCACCCGGAGCTGTACCAGCGACCGGGGCCGGTCACCGGCTCCTCGCTGCTCAGCTACGGCGGCAACCTGCTGCCGTACGGCGTCGAGAAGTGGAGCCGGCCGTACTCCCCGCTGCTCGGCTGGCCCTGGGAGCCCAGCTACCACGCGCTGCGCCGGCTCGCCCGCGCCACCGAGGGATCGCCCTACGACGGCGTGATCATGGAGTACACCAACCCGGTCACCGGCGGCCCGGTGATGCCGACCATGTCCGCCCACCTGCAACTGCTGCGCCCGGGCCAGGCCACCCGCGCCCACCGGCACACCGGCTCGGTGGTGTACACCGCGGCCAAGGGGCGCGGCGCCTCGGTGATCGCCGGACAGCGCTTCGCATGGCAGCAGGGCGACATCTTCGTCGTCCCGTCCTGGGCCTGGCACGAGCACGAGAACCTCGACCGGGGCGAGGACGCCTGCCTGTTCTCCTTCAACGACGTCCCGGTGATGCACGCGCTCGGCCTCCACCGCGAGGAGGCCCACCCGGACGGGCAGCAGCCCACCGTCACCGCCGCCTGACCAGGAGCCCCACCACCATGCACCTGCTGACCTTCCGCACCGACGACGACGCCGACCCCGCCGGCCGCACCGAGGACGACGGCCATGACGACACCCCGCGCCTCGGCGCCCGGATCGACGGCGAACGGGTCGTCGACCTGACCGCCCTCGCCACCGCCGCCGGGGTCCGACTGCCCCCCGACCTCCTCGGGTTGATCCGCGCCGGAGAACCGGCCCTGGCCACCGTCCGCGACCTGCTGGCCGGGGCCCCGGCCGGCCGGCCGCTCGCCGAGGTCTCGCTGTGCGCGCCGCTGCGCCCCGGCAAGATCGTCGGCGTCGGCCTCAACTACGTGGAGCACGTGGCCGAGTCGCACCGCACCCTGGACACCGACCGCGAACTGCCCGACCGGCCGGTGCTGTTCGGCAAGCCCTCGACCGCCGTCACCGGCCCGGGCGGCCCCATCCTGCACAACGCCGACCTCACCAAGCAGCTCGACTGGGAGTGCGAACTCGCCGTGGTGATCGGCGCACCGGCCTTCCGGGTGGCCGAGGCGGACGCGCTGCGGCACGTGTTCGGCTACAGCATCGTCAACGACGTCAGTGCCCGGGACCAGCGCCGCTCCGGCCAGTGGTTCTTCTCCAAGGGCCAGGACAGCTACGCGCCGTTCGGCCCGGTCGTGGTGACCGCCGACGAGATCCCCGACCCGCAGCGGCTCGACCTCTCGCTGAAGGTCAACGGCGAGCTGCGGCAGGACTCCAACACCCGCCACATGCTGTTCGGCGTCGCCCGGCTGATCGCCGACATCTCCTCCGGCGTCACCCTGGAACCGGGCGACGTGATCTCCACCGGTTCCCCCTCGGGCGTCGGCGCCGGGATGGTGCCGCCGCAGTTCCTCCAGCCCGGCGACCTGGTCGAGGCCACCATCGAACGGATCGGCACGCTCGCCAACCCGGTGATCGACGCCCGCTGACCCGCCCCGGACCGGAAAGGACCGTCCACCCGATGACCACCCACCGGATCGGCCAGATCGTCCCGAGCTCCAACGTCACCATGGAGACCGAGGTCCCCGCCCTGCTGCGGGCCCGCGAGGCGGTCGCCCCCGAGCGGTTCACCTTCCACTCCAGCCGGATGCGGATGACCAGGGTCACCCCCGAACAACTGCGCGCCATGGACGCCGAGTCCGACCGCTGCGCCGCCGAGCTGTCGGACGCCCGGGTGGACGTGATCGGCTACGCCTGCCTGGTCGCCGTGATGGCCACCGGCCCCGGCTACCACCGGCAGGCCGAACGGCGGCTGCACCTGCGCACCGTCCAGAACGGCGCCCCCGCGCCCGTGGTCACCAGCGCCGGCGCGCTCGTCGCCGGGCTGCACGAACTCGGGGCCGCGAAGGTCGCCATGGTCACCCCGTACCTGCGGCCGCTGGCCCGGACGGTGGTCGAGTACCTCGCCGCCGAGGGCATCGAGGTGCTCGACCACGCCGCCCTGGAGATCGCCGACAACCTCGACGTCGCCGCCCACGACCCGGCCCTGCTGCCCGCCATCGCCCGCGGTCTCGCCCACGCCGAGGCGGACGCGGTGGTGCTCTCGGCCTGCGTGCAACTGCCCTCGCTGTCCGCGGTCGAGGAGGCCGAGCAGCAGTTGGGCAAGCCGGTGGTCTCGGCGGCCGTCTGCACCACCCACCAGCTCCTGCGGGCCCTCGGCCTGCCCGCCTTCGCACCCGGCGCCGGACACCTGCTCTCCGGTGCCTACGCGTAGCCTCCCGGACGCCTTGGAAACGCAGGATTCCGCGCCCTCGGACCGGCACTCTCGTTATGATCGCCACCACCACCGGGGAGGAGGGCCCGCGCATGTCCGAGCACACGTCCCGGCCGAGCTCCCTGATCCACACCGTCTACGGCGAGTTCGTCCGCCGCCTCGGCGGCTGGATATCCATCGCCGACCTGATCGCGCTGCTGGCCGAGCTGGACGTCGACGGCCCGGCCGTCCGCTCGGCGATCTCGCGGTTGAAGAAGGCCGGCACCCTGCTCCAGGAGCGGCGCGCGGGCACGGGGTACCGGCTCGCGCGCGCGATGGAGCCCGTCTTCGAGGAGGGCGACCGGCGGATCTTCCACAGCCTGGAGCCGGCCGAACTCGCCGACGGCTGGGTGGTGGCGGTCTTCTCGGTGCCCGAGTCCGCCCGCGCCCACCGCCACCAGCTGCGCTCCCGGCTGAGCTGGCTGGGCTTCGGCAACGCCGCCCCCGGGGTCTGGCTGGCACCGGCCCGGCTGCTGCCGGACGCCCGTCGGCTGCTGGACCGGCTCGGGCTGAGCGCCTACGTCCATCTGTTCCTCTCCGCCGAGTACGCCGGCTTCGCCGATCTCCGTACGGCAGTGGCGAGTTGGTGGGACCTCCCGGCGATCGAGGCGCAGTACGGGGCCTTCGCCGACGCCTGGCACCCGGCCGTCGAGGAGCTGCGCGGACGGTCTCCGGTCGACCCGGCCGAGGCCTTCCGCGACTACGTGCCGATGCTCACCCGTTGGCGCCGGCTGCCGTACCTGGATCCGGGGCTGCCCGCGCCGCTGCTGCCCGCCGACTGGAACGCGGTACCGGCGCGCGCGGTGTTCACCGAGTTGCACGGACTGCTCGCCGAGCCCAGCCTCCGGTACGTCGAGAAGGTCACCGGACTGTCCCGCCCCCAGGAGCCGCAATGACCAACCCCACCGATCCGGCGATCCGACCCGCCTCCGCCCTTCCGGCGGCCCGCCCCACCCCCGCGGACCTGCTGATCCGCGCCGCCGCCGTGCACACCCTGGTGCCCGGCGAGCCGCCCCGGCGGGCGGTCGCCGTCACCGGTGGCCGGATCACCGCGCTCTCCGCCGCGCCCGACGGACTGGACGCCCTGATCGGCCCGGGCACCGAGGTGGTGGACGCCCCGGGCTCGACCGTGCTGCCCGCCTTCGACGACACCCACACCCACCTGATCCTGGCCGGACACAGCGTCCACGGCGTGCCCGTCCACCGGGCCCGCGACCTCGCCGGATTCCTCGGCCTGATCCGCGAACGCGCCGCCCGCACCCCAGCCGGGGAGTGGATCCGCACCACGGTCAACTGGCAGGAGGTCCTGCTGGCCGAGCAACGGATGCCCACCACCGGGGAGTTGGACACGGCCACCGCCGAACACCCGGTGCTGGTGCGCCGCGGTGCGTACAACATGGTGCTCAACTCGGCCGCGCTGCGGCTGGCCGGGATCACCGACGCCACCGAGGCGCCGCCGGGCGGCGTGATCGAGCGCGACGAGCACGGGCGGCTCACCGGCCGGCTGATCAACCGGGCGGTCGAGCTGGTCGAGCGGGTGCTGCCGCACCCGACCCTCACGGAGCGGATCGACGGACTGCGCGCCGCCTCCGCCGACTTCGCCGCCACCGGGATCGGCACCGTCCGCGACTGCCTGGTCCCGGCCGAGGACCTCGACGTCCTGGACGCCGCCCGGGCCGAGGGCGCCCTGGCCGTCCGGGTCCGCGCGCTGGTCTCCGGCTTCGCCGCCCGCACGCCGGCCCAGGTGGACGCACTGCTGGACCGGATGGACGACTGGCGGGCGGCCGGCCGGGACGACGACCGACTGCGGCTCTGGGGCGTCAAGTTCGGGATCGACGGCGGCTTCGAGGCCGGCGCGGTGGAGGAGCCGTACCAGGGGCAGCCCTGCTATCACGGCCGGCTGCTCTGGGAGCCGGCCGAACTGCTCGCGGCGGTGGAGCGGGTGGTCGGGCGGGGCCGGCGGGTCGGCGTGCACGCCTGGGGCGACCGCGGGCTGCGGGTCCTGCTGGACGTCTTCGAGCAGGTGGTCGAGCGCCACCCCGGCCTGCCGCCGGGCACCCTGGTGGTCGAGCACGGCGGCCTGGCCCGCCCCGAGCAGCGGGCGCGGGCGATCGCGCTGGGCATCCCGGTGACGGTCCAGCACCCACTGCTGCACGACGGCGCGCTCACCCAGCAGCGGGCCTGGGGCGAGGAACGCACCGCCGCGCTCTTCCCGCTGCGCGAGTGGCTGGACGAGGGCGCGCTGATCACCGGCGGCTCGGACTTCCCGGTCGGCCCGTACGGCGCGATGGTGTCGGTGTGGGGCATGACCACGCGCGGCACCACGGCCGGGGTGGTCGGCCCGGAGCACGCGATCGGCCGGTCCGAGGCCGTCGCGCTGCACACCGTGAACGCGGCCCGGCTGACCGGCGAGAGCACGGTGCGCGGCAGCCTGCGGCCGGGGGCGTTCGCCGACCTCACGGTGTGGCCGGTCGATCCGCTGGATCCGTCGGCCTGCCCGGTGGACGCGCTGCGCCAGCTGCGCCCCACCCGCACGGTGGTCGACGGCCGTACCACGCACTGCGCCTGACGACTCGTCAGGCAGCGGCGAGCTCCCGCAGATCGATGCCGCGGTGCAGCGCGCGCAGGTCCTCGTGCAGCGTGGACGGCGGAACGGCGAGCACCCCGCAGCGGGCCCGGTTCACACAGCGCCGGGCGATCGAGCGGCGCGTCAGCCCGCGCAGCCTGACCCGCAGGCCGCCCTGCTCGCCGGTGCTGACCACCAGCAGGTCGCCCGGGCGGTCGGCCAGCCCGGTCAGCACCGTCGCGACCTCGCCGCGCACGACCAGCGGCTGCACCGGCACCCCGATCGGCAGTCCGCCGAAGGCCTGCTCCAGCGCGCTCTCCATCCGCGCCTCGGCGAGTTCCTGCCAGGCGCGCAGCAGCGGCGGGCAGGGCCGGGCGCGGTAGTTGCGCTCACCGCCGACCGGCGTCCAGGCGAGCACCGGCACCAGGACGGCCCCCCGGGCCCGGGCCTCCTCGGCCGCCCGGTGCAGGGCGGTCAGGCTGTGCAGTGAACCACTGACTCCGACGATGACGCGGGCGCCGTCCGACATGATCCTTCACTTTCCGATGCCAAAACTCTTCAATGTCTGCGATTAGATTGCCACATCCTCTTTTGGCCTGCAAATCAAAGGCATTCACTGAATATCACCTTTCATCGCCCGGCATATCCATGCCCTGGCCGCCACCCGGACGGACCTCCTGGAGCAACCCCCAGGTGAAGTCGGCCTCGTACGGGCGCAGCCGTCCATCGGCATCCGGGACCGCGAAGTCCAGCCGGAACCTGGTCGGCGCACTGCCCTCGCGCGGCACCGCGGACGGAAACGCGGCCCCGACGTCGCCCACCACGCAGCCCCACGGCGCGAGATCGGCCGGCGTGCGCAGCGCGGGCACCGGGGAGCCCGCCGCCCGCACCAGCCACTCGTTCAACAGCGGCCCACCGATCTCCGCCGGGCCGAGCAGGATCTCGAAGCGCAACTCGGGCCAGAGCGGCAGCGCCCACTGGCGCGCCACGCAGTCGAGATCCCCGATCCGACGCGGCACACTCGCCCCGGCCGGCCCGAGCACGGCCGCGTACCGGGCCGCGCCGCGCGGGAAGCCGGGCGCGCGGACCATCGCCTGCCAGCGCTTGTTGGCCTCCCGCATCGAGGCCCGGGTGGCGCCGAGCCGCCGCACCGCACCCTCCACCAGCCCGGGCTGGAAATCGGCCATCCGGCGCAGCAGCACCAGCTGGAACTCGGTGACCCCGAAGCCGTTGATCGCCATGTCCGAAGCCTAGACGGGAGCGGGGAACCGGCCGCTCGACCACCCCGCGGTCGCCCCGGGCACCGTCGACGGCGCCCGGGGCGGCGGTGCGTCCCGCGCCCGGTCAGGAGACCTGGACGGTGACCTTCCAGTTGATGACCCACGGCGGGCAGACCGAGCCGCGGTCCGGCACACAGCGGCCGATCGCGGTGATGGCGCCCGTCCCGGCGGCCGTCGCCGAGAAGGTCCCGTGGGAGTCGCCGTTGGCCTCGGCGCTGCCCGCCGTCTGCGAGAGCAGGGCGGGCGTCGGGGTGCCCAGGGCGTACCAGTACCAGGTCACCGTGTAGTCGCGCAGCGCGAGAAGCTCCACCTGCACGGTGTCCCCCACGTGCGCCTGGACGGTCGATCCGCCGTCCGCACGGGAGATGGTGACGGTGGCGGGCGCGGGGTCGGGGGCCGTGGCGGCCCCGGACGCCGCGGGTGCGGCGGGTGCGGCGGGTGCGGCGCTCAGTGTCAGGGCGAGGGCGGCGGCGGGCACGGCGAGCAGTCTCAGGGCGTTCACGGCACTCCCGGTACTCGGAGGATCGGCGCTCGGAGCCTCCCGTCTACCGGTCGCCCGTGCCGCCTGACAACGGTCTCCGGCCGCCGCCGGACGAAGCTGCGCCGAACGGACGCCCCCGCCGACCGTCGATCGCCGTAGCGGCCCTCCTCCGCCGCCGGGGAACACGCCCTGGCGTCGCAGGCCCGGCGAAGATCCACAAGGCACGACCTGAAACCCTCCAGCCATTCGAGCACATGTTCGAATCGAGGCGTACGCTGACCCCATGCACGGCACCGTCCACCTCCAGCCCTCGCTGTTCGACGACGCGGACCGCGGCGGCCTCCGCCTCGGCCCGCTCACCGGCCTGCGGCGGCGGCCGCTCGGCGACGGCGCCTGGCTGGACCTGCTCCCGGGCTGGCTGCACGGAGCCGACGAGCTGTTCGAACAACTGGCCTCCGACGTGCCGTGGCGGGCCGAGCGCCGCGAGATGTACGAACGGACGGTCGACGTCCCGCGCCTGCTGGCCTCCTACCCGGCGCAGGCCGAACCGCCCCACCCGGTGCTCGGCCTGGCCCGGACGGCGCTGAGCCGGCACTACGCCCAGGAGCTGGGCGAGCCGTTCCGCACCCTCGGCCTGTGCTACTACCGGGACGGCCGGGACAGCGTGGCCTGGCACGGCGACCGGATCGGGCGCGGCGCCCGCGAGGACACCATGGTGGCGATCCTCTCCGTCGGCGAGCCGCGCACCCTGGCGCTGCGGCCCCGGTCCGGCGGCGGGCCGGTCGTCCGCCACCCGCTCGGGCACGGGGACCTGGTCGTGATGGGCGGCTCCTGCCAGCGCACCTGGGAGCACGCGATCCCCAAGACGGCCCGCCCGGTGGGCCCTCGGATCAGCGTCCAGTTCCGGCCGCACGGAGTGTCCTGATCCCCCGCTTGCCGCGCACCCGCCGGGCGCGGAGGCTGGCGGGTGGGGCCGGTGGCGACGAACACCGAACACCGAACGCCGAACGCCGAACGCCGGGCACCGGGCACCGGGCACCGGGCACCGGGCACCGGGCACCGGGCCCGCCAGGAGGGTCGCATGCCGAAACCGGGCAACTACCGCGCCGGGGTGCCGTGCTGGGTCGTTCTCACCACGCCGGACACCGCACGGGCAGAGGCCTTCTACGGCGCGCTGTTCGACTGGGAGTTCGTTCCGACCGGCCCCGCCGAGGCGGTTGCCACCCGGTACGGCGCCCAGGTCGCGGCCGTCGAACGGGCCCGGCCGACCGACCCGGCCGCCACCTGGACCACCTTCCTCGCCTGCCCCGATCCGCCGGGCACCCTCGCCGCGGTCCGGGCCGCCGGCGGCCGCCTCGCCCGTGAACCGTACGAGGTGCCCGAGCAGGGCCGCGCCGCGCTCGCCGTCGACCCGCTCGGCGCCCGCTTCGGACTCTGGCAGGCCGGCACCATCGACGGCGCCGGCCTGGTCGACGAACCGGGCGCGCTCGCCTGGAACGAGCACCTCTCCCCCGACCCCGACGCCGCCCGGGCCTTCTACCACCGGGTCCTCGGCTACGGCTACGACCGGCCACGGGCGGGACACACCCTCGCCCGGGTGGCCGGCCTGCCCGCGTGCAGCATCGGCCCCGCCGGCCCGGGCGCGGAGGCGCGCTGGCTGGTCCACTTCGCGACCGGGGACACCGACCGCACGGCCGACCGGCTGCGCGCCCTCGGCGGCACGGTCGTCACCGGGCCGGCGCCGGCGCCGTTCGGCCGCACCGCGCTGGTCCGGGACGACGCCGGCGCGGAGTTCGTGCTGGTCGCCGTCCCGACCCGGGACTCCGCGGCGGCGGCCTGAGCCCGCCCCGGCCGAACCCGCCACCGATCCACCCGTCCGCGCACCCGCACACGGACCCGGAGCCTCCCCCTCCAGCCCGTCAAGTTGCCTTCCTGGCAAGACTGTTCGGCACACTCACCGGGCGCCCGAGGACGACCGACCCGCCGAACCCGCTGTCCGTTGCGACCGCTACCGTGCTGCCATGAGTTCCTTCCTGCGCGCGTACCTGGTCGACCCCGCGGAGCTCCGTGTCCGCGTCGGCAGCGGCAACGACGGGGCGCTCGACGAGGCCCTCGCATACTTCGGCCCGTCCCTGGACAGGTCCGACGAGCACTTCGCCGACGAGATCGCGCTGGGCGCGCCGACCGCCCTGGAGGCGCTGCGCGCCGTGGTGCACGGCGGCCCCTTCTCCGCGGACGCGGGCCACGCCTTCCAGTACGGCTACGCGTACCGGCGGCTGTGCTGGCTCGTCGGGCAGCCCCTGGAGGTCGACTCCTTCGGACCGTTCCGGGGCAACTGGCTGGAGGTGGTCGACGACGGCCTGAAGGCGTACGGGATCACGGCCGTCTCGGTCGCGGACTTCCAGTACGGCGGCGGCCTTCCGGCCGAACTGCCCTCCTGCGACGTGCCGTCCTGCAGCACCTGGCCGGCCGAGGACTGCCGGAGGGCACTGGAGCAGTTCGAACGGGCCGAGCGCGAGGGCCGCACCCCGGCGCCGGAGCGCGAGGTGGCCGAGGCCGTCGCGGAGGTCGTCGGCTGGCTCCGGCTCGCGCAGCGCCGGAAGGGCTCCGACGTGGTCGGCTTCGTCTCCTGAACCGCCCGGCCTCCTGAGGCGCTCGGGCCCGGACGGCCGAGGGAGTCCCGCCGACGGCGGGACTCCCGGGTGCGCGGCCTCGGCGGACGTCAGTCCTTCACCGCGCCGGCCAGTCCGGAGACCAGCTTGCGCTGCACCGCGATGAAGAAGATCAGCACCGGCACGGTCATCAGCGTGGACGCCGCCATGATGCCGCCCCAGTCATTCTCGTCCGGCTTGAAGAAGACCAGCAGCGCCGAGGGCAGCGTCTGGTTCTGGGTGGCGCTGATGATGAAGGTCTTGGCGAAGACGAAGTCGTTCCACGCCGCGATGAAGGAGAACACGCTGGTCGCGGCGAGTCCCGGCGCCACCAGCGGCAGCAGGATCCGCCACAGGATGCGGGTCCGGCCGGCCCCGTCGATCTGCGCCGCCTCCTCGATCGAGACCGGGACGGCCGCGACGAAGCCGCGCATCATCCAGATCCCGAACGGCAGCGAGAACGCCAGCTGCACCAGGACCAGCGAGGCCAGGGTGTTCAGCCCGACGCCTGGGGCGAACCGCCCGGCGTCGCGGAACATGAAGAACAGCGGGATGGTCAGCGCCTCGACCGGGATCATCTGGGCGATCAGGAACATCACCATGATGGTGGTCCGGAACTTGAAGCGGAACCTGGTCACGGCCACCGCCGCCAGGAAGACCACGATCGCCGACAGCACCACCACCGACAGCGCGACCACCAGGCTGTTCACGAAGTAGCGGCCGAATCCGTCGACGCTGAGCACCTGCCGGAAGCTCTCCAGCGTGGGGTGGGCGGTCCACGGCCTGGGGTCGAGGGACTGGATCTCGCCCTTGGGTTTGAAGGCCGAGAGCACCATCCAGAAGATCGGGAACGCGGTGACCACGGCCAGCACGATCGCACCGGTGTTGGCGGCCAGCCGCCAACGGCCCCGGGCGTTCCGGCCGCGGGTGTTCCGACCACGGGAGTTCCGGCCGCGGGCGTTGCCGGCCGGCTTCACGGCGGCCGGGGAGGAGTTCGCCGGGCTCACAGTTCGCTCCCCGTCCGTCGCAGCGTGCGGATGTACAGGACCGTCGGGATCACCAGGATCAGCAGCATGATCACGCCGATCGCCGCGCCCAGCCCGTACTGCGAGGAGGCGAACGCCTTCTGGTACGCGTACACGTTGAGCACCAGGTTCTGGCCGGCGATGCCGCCGCCCTCGGTCATCACATAGATCTGGGTGAAAACCTTGAAGTCCCAGATCACCGACTGGATGACCACGATGGTCAGGATCGGCCGCAGCATCGGCGCGGTGATCCGGCGGAAGGTGGTCCAGGTGTTGGCGCCGTCCAGGGCGGCCGCCTCCATGATCTCCTCCGGGATCGCCCGGATGCCCGCGTAGAGGGTGACCATCACGAACGGGTAGGAGTGCCACACCACCACGGCGCCGACGATCAGGAACGCCGTCCACTTGTCGTAGAACCAGTTGAACTCGTGGAAGCCGGAGAGCCCGAGCCCCTCCAGGGTGTGGTTGACCAGACCGAGGTTGGTGTCGAACAGGAAGCTCCACACCGTCGAACCGGTCATCGCCGGCGCCGCCCAGGCGGCCATCGCCGCGGTGGTCAGCACCAGCCGCGGCCACCGGCCGACCTTGGTGAGCAGCACCGCGAGGGTGGCGCCGACGGCCAGGGTGGCGACCACGCAGAACGCGGCGAAGCCGATGGTCTGGAACAGCACCGTCCAGAACTGCTCGTCCTCCAGGATCTTCGTGTAGTTGCCGAAGCCGACGAAGGAGGTCGGGACGCCGCCGGAGGCCTGGGCCTGCCCGAAGTCGAGGACGGACAGCAGGCCGAGCTGGTAGATCGGGTAGGCGACCAGCGGGATCAGGATGACCGCGGCCGGCAGGAGCAGCAGCAGCGGGGGCCGCCGGCGCCGGCCGCCCGGGGGTGCGGCCGGCGCCTTTCCCCCACGGCGCCTCTGCGGGGAAGGCGGCGCCGGGGCGGTCGAGGTGGATACGGACACGTGCGGGACCTGCTCTCTGAGACGAACCGGGAGGGGGGCCGTCCGTGCGCGGCCGGTGGCCGACGGTGCGGTGTGCCGGTGGCCGACGGTGCGGGGCCTGCGGTGCGGGGCCTGCGGCGGTGCACCGCCGGCGGCCGGCCGTCAGTGCGCGGCGAAGGCCGAGGAGATCTGCGCGGCGGCGTCGGCCGAGGCCTTGGCCACGTCGGCCTTGCCGGTGACGACCTGCTGGAGCATCGTCGGGATCACCGACTGGGCGTCGATCTGCGCCCACGCCTGGTCGAGCGGGACGAACCTGGTGCCGGCCGCGATGGTGTCGGTGAAGGGCTTCAGGAACGCGTCCTTCGCCGCCACCTTGCCGCTGACGGACTTGAGCGTCGGCAGGTTGCCCATCGCGTCGTACATCTGCTCCTGGTACGCGGGGCTCGCCAGCAGCTCGGCGAATTCGACGGCCAGCGTGCGGTGCTTGGCCGCCTTCATCACGCCCAGGTTGTTGCCGCCGGCGAAGGCCGGGGCGATCGAGCCGGGCTTCTCGCCGGGCAGCGGCACCACGCCGTACTTGCCCTTGACCGCGCCCGCGTCCACCTTGCTGCGGTTGGAGTTGAGCAGCACCGCCATCGCCGACTTGCCGGCCGCGAACACGTCCACGGTCTTGCCACCGGTCAGGTCCGCGCACTGCTGGGCGGGGCAGCCGTCCGCGCCGAACAGGTCGGTGTAGCGCTTGATCCCGGCCTGCGAGGCGGGCGAGGCGATCGCCGCCTTGAACGTGGCGCCGTCCTTGGCGGCGATGTCGCCGCCCGCGTCCCAGACGAAGGGCAGCGCGGCGAAGGTGTACTTGCCGCCGACGGCGATGCCGAAGGTGTCCGGGTGCGCGGCGTGGATCTTCTGGTTGGCGGCGACCAGCTCGGCGTACGAGGTCGGCGGGGTGAGGCCGGCCTCGGTGAACAGGTCGGTGCGGTAGTACAGCGCGCGCACGCCGACCCACCAGGGCAGGCCGTAGGTCTTGCCGTCCACCACGGCGGTCTTGGCGATCGCCGGGTCGAGGTCGCCCTTGTCCTGCCACTTGTCCAGGTCGGCGGTGATGTCGGCGAGGCCGCCGGCGGCGACGTAGCCGGGCAGGTCGGTGTTGCCGAACTCGACCAGGTCGGGGGCGCTGTTCGGGTCGTTGAAGGCGCCCTTCATCTTGGCGGCGCGGGCCGAGGCGTCGGTGTCGATGTAGCTGACGTTGACGGTGGCGCCCTGGTGGGAGGCCTGGAACTCGGCCACGGCCTTGGAGATCACGGCCTCCTTGGCCGCGTTGCCGGCCTCGTTGTACAGCCAGACCTGCACGGTGCCGGTCCGGTCGTCGGCGGCCTTGTCGCTCGCCGGCGCGGCGGTGCCGGGGGCACAGGCGGTGGCGGCCAGGCAGCCGGCGGCGAGCACGGCGGCTGCGGCGGTCCGTCCGATGAGTCGCATGGTGGAGACCTCCCCTCCCGACAGCTGCCGCTGAGACGTCCGCCGCCGGGGACGGGCACGTCGAAGCAGGCCCTGACCGGGGCCGATGGTGGGTGAAGTGGTGGGGGTACGGCAGGGCGCAGCGCTCGGGTGGGGCGTCGTCGCCTGCTCGATGGCAGGGACGTTAGGCGGGGCCGATCGGCGCCAACAAGAGGGAGTTGGTGAAAGTTTTGCACTGCACAACGTTGTATCGAAGATGCGGCGATCGGGTCGCGAACGGGTACGTTCTGACAACCGCCGCCGACCTGCGGGGGAACACCGGCAGAACGACACCAGGGAACGGACCCATGACGGAGACGGCGCCCAAGAAACCCGCGACCGAACGCAACCAGTCCTCCTCGCTGCGCCGCGCCCTCGCCGTCCTCGGCTACGTCCGCGACCACGGCGACCGGCGCGGCGTCCCGCTCGCCCAGCTCGCCGACGGCCTCGGCCTCAACAAGAGCACCGTGCTGCGACTGGCCGGCCCCCTGCTGGACGAGCACCTCCTCGACCGGGACCGCGAGACCGGCTGGTTCCGGCTCGGCCACGGCTCGCTGCGGCTCGGTCAGGCCTACCTGACCACCCTCGACCTGCGCAGCGTCGCCGCCGAGCACCTGCGCCGGCTCCAGCGCGAGGCCGGCGAGACCGTCCACCTGACCGTCTGGCAGGCCCCCGGGATCGTCTACCTGGACAAGGTCGAGGACGAGACCAACGTCCGGATGGCCTCCCGGGTCGGCAGCCGGGCTCCCGCCTACTGCACCGCCACCGGAAAGGCGATCCTGGCCTGGCTGCCCGAGGAGGCCGTCGCCGAGGTGGTCGCGGCCGGGCTGCGCCCGGTCACCGCCTGGACCATCGCCGACGAGCCCCGGCTCCGCGCCGACCTCGCCCGCATCCGCGCCCGCGGCTACTCGATCGACGACCGCGAGAACGAGCCCGAGGTCCGCTGCGTCGCCGCCCCGATCTTCGACCACACCGGCGAGGTCACCGCGGCCCTCTCCGTCTCCGGCCTCACCTCACGGATGACCGCCGCCCGGGTCCGCGCCCTCGGCCCGGTCGTCGCCCAGGTCGGGCTGCGGATCTCCCGCGAACTCGGCTCCGACCGCCAGCCGTCCTGAACGCCGGGCCGCTGCCGGCCCTTGCCCGGCCGCTGCCCGGCCGCTGTCAGGCCGCTGTCAGGCCGTTGCCCGGCCGGTGTCCTGCCCCCGGAAACGCGGACAGGGCCCGGCGCCGTTTCCACGGCACCGGACCCTGTCCGATTCGGAGCGCCAGGCCCGGGTCGCACGGACTCTTCCTACTGAAAGTAGGACGTGCTCTGGTAGCACCACTGACGCCTGAGGAGGAATCGCTCCCTCGCAACGAGAAGTACAGTACCAGCTCCGTGATCATTCAACGAATCGGAGGGAAATCCCGGATGACGAACGCTCGACTCCGGACGGTTCCGTACACCGCCGGACGACTGACGGACATCCACCTTCCGGCCTCCGGCGTCACCGGGCCGGCCCCCGTCGTGCTGCTCTGGCACGGCAACGGCCCGAACGAGCGCGATGTGCTGCGGCCATTGGCTCAGGAGGCCGCCGGGCTGGGGCTGCTGGTGCTCGTCCCGGACTGGGACGCCACGCAGCCGGACGGCGGCAGTGCCGAACTGCTCGCCTCGCTGGCCCGGGCCCGCCCGATCGCCACCGAGTACGGCGGGGACCCGACGCGCCTCGTCCTGGCCGGCTGGTCGATGGGCGGCCGCGAGGCGATCGCGGTGGCCACCCATCCCGACACCCCCGCCGAACTGCGCCCCGCCGCCGGGGTCGGCATCGCCTCCCACTACTCGACCAGGGCCGTCACCACCGGCGAGGCCCCGCTCGACCACCTGGCGGCCACCCCCTCCCCCGTCCCGCTCCGGCTGGTCCACGGCACGGCGGACGAGATCGTGGACGTCGAGCACACCCGGCAGTTGAGCGCTGCTCTGACAAAGCAGATGTCGGCGGTACGGACCCTCGAACTCCCCACCGACCACGCCGGCGTGGTGATGACCGCCTACCGTCCCGAGGCCCGCCGCTGCCTCCCGGCCACCGATGCCGCCACCCTGGCCGCCGGCCGACGGACCGCCGCCGTCCTCGCCGAGGCGGCCGGGCTGTCGTAGGCCCGTCCTCGGGCTCCCGCCCGCGGGGCCATGCGGGTCGCTAGCCGTTCCCCGCCGCCGGCTCCCGCAGTCCGCGGCCGCGTTCCAGCGCCTCCAGGTCGCGCTGCAGCGGTGGGCGCGGGACGGCCAGGACCGGGCAGGTTGCGTGCCGCACGCAGTAGGCGGTGACCGAGGGGTGCACCAGCCGGGCGAGGCGGCCGCGCTCCCGGCCGGCGCCGAGGACGAGCAGGTCCCCGGGCCGGTCGGCGCACCGCACCAGCGTGTGGCCGGTGTCCCCGCGAACGGTCTGGCAGCGCAGGCGGACACCCGCGTAGCGTCCGGCGAAGGCCTCGTCGAGGGCCTGCCGCAGCCGGGCCACGGCGGCGTCGCGGCCGGCCTCGATCACCGGCGGGCACGGGGTCCGGCGGTAGCCGAGTTCGTCGCCGGGCGGGGTCCAGCAGAGCACCGCGAGCACCTCGACGTCCGTCCGGCGGGCCTCGGCCACCGCGTGGTGCAGCGCGGCGAGGCTGCCGAGCGAGCCGCTGATGCCGACCACGATCCGGCCCTCGTCGGTACCACTGTCCGCCATGGCTCCGCCCCTGCCTCTCCGTCCGGCCGCGCGCGGATGCCCTGGTGCCAGGGTGCCAAGCTGCCCGGGTGCCAAGGTGCCCGAGTGCCCGCGCACCGGACCGCCCTGGCCCGTGCTGCGCCGGACCGCGCCGAACCGCGCCGATTTCACCCCAGCAAAGCGGTCCGCGCCCGTACGGCACCGGCCCGTTGACGCGGCTCTGACGTGGAGCCCGCCGTTCCGTACGCGTCCCTGACGCCGCGCGGGCGAGGCGCGCTCAGCGCTCCGGCGACTCCGGCCGCTCCGGTTGCTCCGGTTGCTCCGGCGACTCCGCCTCCCAGAGGTCCGCGAACATCCGGTCCAGGTGCTCCTCCCCGATCGGCGGGACCGGCAGCGGGTGGGCGGCCCGGGCGCGGAAGCCGTCGAGCAGGAGGGCGAGGTAGCGGCGCCAGAGGTCGGGGCGCAGCTCGGTGGCGGCGGGCAGGGCACGGCAGAGCGGGCCGAGGAGGAAGAGCAGGTCCATGGTGACCACGTCGCGGCGCATGGTGCCCTGCTCCTGGGCGCGGGCGATCAGGACGCCGACGGTGGCGGCGTGCCGGCGGCTGATCTCGATCATTCCGGGGATGGCCGGGATGGCCTGGGTGACCAGGTCGTTGATGCCCCGGTCGGCGGCGACCAGCTCGAAGATCCGCCCGAAGTACCGTTCGAGGCCGCTCCAGGCGTCGTCGGCGGCGAGCGCCTCCTCGCCCGCGGCGGCCAGACCGCCCCCGGCGTCCTCGAACACCTCGGCGATCAGCGCCTCGCGGGTCGGGAAGTGCCGGTAGAGGGTGGCGTTGCCGACGCCGGCCTCCTTGGCGATCTGGTCCAGCGGCACGTTCAGGCCGTGCCGGGAGAACATGTCGCGGGCGGCGGCGAGCAGCTGGTCACGGTTGCGCTGTGCGTCCCGCCGGAGCCGCCCCGGGGGGTTCGCGCTGCTCGGTGGTGCCATGCCCCGACCCTAGCAAGCGCCGGGCTCGCCCACCGGGCACCACCCACCAGCCCCGCCGAGCGGCTCAACTACCCTGTGGGGTCGACGAGATGGACGGGACGCAGGCGCAGAACGGTACGCCTGCACGAAGGGGGCGACCAAGCGATGGCCACGGTGACGGAGCTGCGGTACTACCCGGTCAAGGGCTGCGCCGGGGTGACGGCCGCGCAGGCGGAGCTCACCCGGGCCGGGCTGGCCCATGACCGGGAGTTCATGGTGGTGGACGAGGAGGGCGTGTTCCGCTCCCAGCGCCGGGACCCGGTCCTGGCCACCGTCCGCCCGGCGGTGACGCGGGACGGCCGCTCACTGACGCTGACCGCCGCCGGCATGGAGCCGGTGTCGGTGACGGTGGACACCGAGGGCCCGCGCCGCGAGGTGCGGATGTTCGATGTGCCGTTCCTCGGCATCGATCAGGGCGAGGAGGCCGCCGACTGGCTGTCCGAGGTGCTGGGCTCGCGCGGCCGGCTGGTCCGGGTACCGCCGGAGCACGACCGGGTGACCACCGGACTGACCCCGGGCACCTCGGGCTATGCGGACAGTTGCGCCGTGCTCCTGGTGTCGCACTCCTCGCTGGAGCACTTCAACGAGCTCTCCGACGCTCGGCCGGTGCCCATGGACCGGTTCCGCGCGAACGTGGTGGTGGACGGCTGGACCGAACCGCACACCGAGGACCTGGCCCGCAGGATCGAGGTGGGCGGGGCCGAACTGGGCTACGCCAAGCTGGCGATCCGCTGCGCGGTGACGACGCTGGACCAGTCCAGCGGCACCAAGGCGGGGCCGGAGCCGCTGCGCACCCTGGCCCGGTACCGCCGGGCGGCTGCGGGCGGGGTGGCGTTCGGCAGCAAGTTCGCGGTGCTGCGACCCGGCACGCTGCGGGTGGGGGACGAACTGACGGTGGGCGCCTGGGGGCCGTCCGAGCTCTGAGCCCGGCGCTGCCGCAGGGCGGTGACCCCGGCGGGGAAGCGGGCCGGGGCCACCGTCGTGCCGGAAGCGTTCCGGGACGGTCGGTCAGTGGTGGTTCAGCAGGTCTGGTCGATCAGGGAGAACGTCGCGTAGTGGTCGCCGGTGTAGTAGTCCTCCTGGTAGGACCGGCCGGTCACGATCCGGCGGGCGCCGCGGGTCGGGGAGCCCGGGGTGATGACGGTGTACTCGTGGTAGTAGCCGTAGGACTCACCGGGCAGGACGCCCTCCCGGTTCTGGAAGACCACACCGTCCTGGGAGTAGGGGAAGGGGCCACCGGAGGCGATCAGGTCGAGGGTGTCGGCGGCCTGCGACGGGAGGGCGGAGAGGCAGACCGTTCCGCTCACGTCGGCGTGCGCGTCGGTGGCGACGGCGACCGGGGCGAGGGTCATCAGGGCGACGGCGGTGACGGCGGCGGCGCGGGACTTCCACGCGCGTAGAGTGCGAGTCATGCCCCTCAGTGTGGCGGGACGCCGTCAACTCTGGAAGCCTTCGGAAAAACTATTAACCAGTGAGTAACCCCCCTTTACCTGCGGAGACTTGAGCCGTACGCCGACCACCGCACCCCGCCCCGGAGCCGCCCGCACGACGCCCACGAACCGCCCGGCCGACACAAGGGTCGACCGTCATCGAACTCAAGTCGGAGCTGTCCCGCCCGGACCGCGCCGCATAGAGTGCCCGTAGCGCGGCGGATCACGGCAAGGCCGGAACGATCTCTGACGGGGTGGGCATGGGTACGGGCTCGGGCACGGCACTGACGGCCCACCAGCTGATCGGACTGCTGGTCGACCCCGACGGCTTCCGCGGCTGGGACGAGCCGCCTGCCGCCGACCGGGCCGACCCCGGCTACCGCGCCTCGCTCGACCGCGCCCGTGAGCGCACCGGCCTGGACGAGGCCGTCCTCACCGGCCTCGGCCTGATCGGCGGCCGGCCGGTCGCCCTCATCGCCTCCGAGTTCGGCTTCCTCGGCGGCTCGATCGGCGTCGCCACCGCCGAGCGGATCACCCGCGCCGTCGAACGCGCCACCGACGAGCGGCTGCCGCTGCTCGCCCTGCCGGTCTCCGGCGGGACGCGGATGCAGGAGGGGTCGGCGGCCTTCCTCTGCATGCTGCGGATCACCGCCGCCGTCCAGGCGCACCGCGCCGCCGGCCTCCCCTATGTCACCTATCTGCGCAACCCCACCATGGGCGGGGTCTTCGCCTCCTGGGGCACGCTCGGGCAGCTGGTCCTCGCCGAGCCGGGCGCCCGGCTCGGCTTCCTCGGCCCGCGGGTGTACGAGGAACTGCGCGGCGTGGAGCTGCCGCCGAACGTCCAGCGGGCCGAGACGCTCGCCGGCCAGGGGCTGGTGGACGCCGTCGTGCCGCCGCAGGAGCTGCGCGAACTGCTCCGCCGCGCGCTGACCGTGCTCGCCGCCGCACCGCCGGCCCCTTCCCCCGGCCCCGAGTCCGCGCCCGCTCCCACGCCCACTCCCGATCCCACGCCCGAGTCCGACCCGGACGCCCCCGGACACCCGGACGCCTGGGACTCCGTCCGCCGCACCCGTCGCCCCGACCGCCCGGGCGCCCGCGAACTGCTGCGGCACACCACCGAGGAGCTGGTGCTGCTCGACGCCCCCGGCGGGCGCGGCGGCGCGCTGGTCCGGGCACTGGCCGTGCTCGGCGGGCGGCCCGTGCTGGTCGTCGGCCAGCAGCGGCAGACCCCCGAGCACGAGCGCCCCTTCACCACCGCCGACCTGCGGGCCGTACGGCGCACCGCGCGCCTGGCCGAACAGCTCGGGCTGCCACTGGTCACCGTGGTGGACACGGCCGGCGCCGAGCTGTCGGCGCGGGCCGAGCTGGACGGCATCGCGGTGGAGATCGCCCACTGCCTCACCACCCTGCTCGCGCTGCGCACGCCCGTCCTGGCCGTACTGCTCGGCCAGGGCTCGGGCGGCGGCGCGCTCGCGCTGCTCCCGGCGGACCGGGTGATCGCCGCCGAGCACGCCTGGCTGGCACCACTCCCGCCGGAGGGCGCCTCGGCGATCGTCCACCGGGACGGCTCGCACGCCGCCGAGCTGGCCCGCTCCCAGGGGATCGGGGCGCGCCACCTGGCCGAGGTCGGGCTGGTCGACGAGGTGGTTCCGGAGCTGCCGGACGCCGCCGAGGAGCCGGAGGCCTTCTGCGCCCGGCTCGGGCAGGCGGTCGGCGCGGCGCTCGGCGCCCTGGCGGCCGCCGCCGAAACGGACCGGCTCGCGGCCCGGGCCGCCCGGCACCGGCGACTGGGCGACCTGCGCTAGCCGTCCACCACGGCGGCTTGGCTCCGGTCCCGCCGCGACCGTGTGACACCGGCATCGGCATGGCCGGGGCGGTGTGGCGCCGGTCTCAGCACCACGGTGTGGCCCCGGTCTCACGGCAGCGTTGATCATCTGCACCCACCGTGCGTCCTCCGGACCGGCGAGTGACGCCCCCCGAGCCCCGAACGGTGAGTGCGCTCACACGTGATCAACGACTACGACGGACGGTAGTGGACACCCCGGCGGCCCCCGCGCCACTCCGACGCTCCCCGCGTTCCCGCAGCTCAGCACCGGTCGGCAGGCTTCGCGCGACCGGCCCTTCGAATCCACGGCGTCCCGTTCCGTACGACCGCGGGTCGTACCGAGCGGGTCTTGGCGACGGCCGATCCGGTCTGGCAACAATGGCTTCCATCGCCAGCCGCACCGGCTCCTGTCCCACCGGTGAACGGCTTCCTGATCGCGTCGCACCCCGCAACCGTTCGGCCCTTGTCCGGCCGTGGTCCTGGGCGGGGAGCGACCGGCCCAACCCGATTGAGGTCCTGTTCTTCATGCCCGCTTTCAAGCTCCGCATGCGCACTTCCGCCGCGATTCTCGCCGGCGCCGCCGGTCTGACCGCCCTGGGCGCGGGTGTCCTGCCCGCCACCGCGAACGCCGCCACCGCCTCCCCGCAGGCCATCGCCGCCCAGATCGTCCCGGCCAACCAGCTGGCGTCCTTCAGCCAGATCATCGCCCACGAGTCCAGCTGGAACGTGACCGCGACCAACCCGAGCTCGGGCGCGTACGGCCTGGCCCAGGCGCTGCCGGGCTCCAAGATGGCCTCGCACGGCTCGGACTGGAAGACCAACCCGACCACCCAGATCAAGTGGGCGCTGGACTACATGAACACCCGCTACGGCAGCCCGAACGCCGCCTGGAACTTCTGGCAGACCCACCACTGGTACTAAGCCGACCCCGTCGGCCCACCGACCACCGCCCGTCACCTGACCACTCCCCCTCACCCCGGGGGTCGGACAGGGACCACCGGGGTGCCCGAGAGGGCCCGGACCCGCGCGACCCGCGTGGTCCGGGCCCTCTCCTGGTTCTCCGGCGGCGGCCCGGCCCGTGGACCGCGCCCGCCCGGGCCACGGCGTGGGCGCCACGGCGCGTGGACCCCGCGTGCGGGCTTCGCGGCCGCGGGCTCACGGCGTGCGGGCTACAGCCCGCCGGTGAGCCCGAGCAGCTCGCGCATCCGCGCGTACTTGGCGGCCAGCCGCTCGGCGGTCGCCGGGTCCAGGGTGGCGAGGCGGGCCGGATCGGAGTTGTGCGCCAGGTCCGCGCGCTTGACCAGCAGCGCGCCCGGCGTGGCCAGGATGCGCGCGGTGTACTCCTCGACCGGCTCGTCCGGGCGCCGGGTGAGCGCGTCCACGATCGCCTTGGTCTCTTCCGGCAGCGCGGCCCCGGCCAGCCACTCCCGGCTCAGCCGGTCGTCCTCGACGGTGTCGTGCAGCCAACCCGCCGCGATCTGCGCCGCACTGCCGCCGCGCGCCGCCGTCCCCCGGGCGACCGCCGCGATGTGGTCTCCGTACGGGTGGCCGTTCTTGTCCACCTGCCCCTGGTGGGCCCGGCGCGCGATCGCCTCCACCTCGGACAGGCTCAGGTACTGGTCCTCCATCGGGCCATCGTAGGCCCGGGCGATCGGCCGGGCCTCGGTCTCTCGGCGCCCGGGCGATCGGCCGGGCGCCGGGCCCTCGGCCCCGCCCCTGCCGGCCGACACCGTCCCGGACAGCCGGTCCTGCTGGCGTGCTCGCGACAGACCCACTGATCGCCGCGCCCGCGGCCACTGGTTTACTGCCCCGGGGGTTCATGGGCTTCGGGGGGTCACCGCGCTCGGAAGTCGGCGCCCCCGACGGGACATCCCCGTCGCACCGGCAGACCCGTCCGAGCGATCCGAGGAACCATGCCAGCCCTGCATCCCCTGCTGTCCGCCTTCGCGCCGATCTGGGCGCTCACCGGCGTCGGCTACGTCGTCGGCCGCGCCGGACTGCTCGGGCCGCACGCCGAGACGGTGCTCAACCGGTTCGTCTTCCACGTGGCGATGCCGGCCGCGCTGTTCCTGATGATCGCCCGCACCCCGCTGGACCGCTTCGCCAACGCCTCGATGCTCGCCTTCACTGCGGGCACCGCGGTCGCGATCGGCCTCGGGCTGCTCGCCGGGCGGCTGCTGTTCCACCGCAAGCCCGGCGAACTGGCCATCGGCGCGATGGCCTCCGGCTACGTCAACTCGGCCAACCTCGGCATCCCGGTGACCATGCAGGTCCTCGGCGACGCCTCTTTCGTGGCGCCCGTGGTGCTGTTCCAGATCCTGGTGGTCACCCCCGCCGTCCTGGCCGTCCTGGACGGTGGCGCGGCCGGCCGCCGGGCGCTGCTCACCCTGCCCGTCCGCAACCCGATCCTGCTGGCCACCGCGCTGGGCGCGGTCGTCTCGGCGACCGGCGTGCACCTGCCTGCCGAGCTGAATCGTTCCTGCGAACTGCTCGGCGGCGCCGGCGTCCCCACCGCGCTGATCACCCTCGGACTCTCGCTGCACAACCGCCCACCGGCGGACGGCCGTCCGCGCCGCACCGAGGTCGGGCTGATCGTCGTGCTCAAGACCCTGGTCCAGCCGCTGGTCGCACTCGCCGTGGCCGGCCCGCTGCTCCACCTGCCCACCCACCAGCTCCTCACCGTGGTGCTGTTCTCGGCGCTGCCCACCGCGCAGAACGTGTACACCTACGCCCGCGAGTACCAGCGGGGCACCGCCCTCGCCCGGGACGCGGTGCTCTGGTCGACGCTCCTGTCGATGGCGACGCTGTCGGTGATCAGCTGGACCCTCGGCCCCGCGTAGTTCCGGCCCGCTCACCTCTCCCTGGCGGCCGACACCACCTCGGTCACGGCCGCCAGGAAGCGCCGGGCCGTGTCCAGCTCCCCCGGCTCGAACCGCCGCATCGCCGCGACCAGGTCGCCGATCAGCCCGCCGAAGAAGCCCTCCCCCAGCTCCATCGCCCGCTCCTCCACCAGCAGCCGCACCCGGCGCCGGTCCTGCGGGTCGCGCTCGCGCCGGATCAGCCCGAGCCGCTCCAGCCGGTCCACCAGGCCGGTGGTACCCGCCGAGTTCAGCCCCAGCGCCTCGCCGAGCCGGCCCGGGGTGACGACCTCCTCGGCCCTGGCCGCGTCCAGCAGGTGGATCAGCGCCCGCAGATCGGTCGGGTGCAGACCGTTGCGGGCCGCGAACTCGGCTCCGAACAGGTCGAGTTCGACCGTCAGGCCACGCAGCAGATGGACCAGCCGCATCGGCTCGGCAACCTCGGACACCCTGTCGTCCTTCCTCGGGGAGGGCATGTGCGACTATTCTCTCGCTCAGCGAGATAATTGCTCAGCGAGATGCTTGTTCAGCGCGATACGTGTTCGGCGAGTGGTTCAGCCGACCCGGCCGCCATCACACCACACCCGCGGAGGCCCCATGTCCGCCCGCACCGCCCCCTTCCTCGCCGCCTACGACGCCCTGCTCGCCCGCTGGCCCGTCCCGGTCGAGGCACTCACCGTCCGCACCGCCCACGGCACCACCCGGATCAACGCCTGCGGCCCCGCCGACGGCCACCCGCTCGTCCTGCTCCACGGCGGCGGCGCCACCTCCACCATGTGGTTCGCCAATGCCGGCGCCTGGGCCGAGGCCGGACACCGCGTCCTCGCCGTCGACCTCATCGGAGACCCCGGCCGCAGCATCCACGACGGCGCCGCCCTCGACGGCGTCCCCGGCCTGCTCGGCTGGCTGGACGCCGTCCTCGACGGACTCGACGTCCCGCGGGCCGACCTCTGCGGCCACTCGTACGGCGGCTGGATCGCCCTGGAGTACGCCCTGCACGCCCCCGCCCGGGTCGACAGGCTCGCCCTGCTCGACCCCACCCAGTGCTTCGCCGGCTTCCGCCCCGGCTACCTGCTGCGCGCCCTCCCCCTCTTCCTGCCCCACCGCACCCCGGCCCGCGCCCGCTCCTACCTCGACTGGGAGACCCGCGACACCCCGCCCCTCGACCCCGCCTGGCGCGAGCTCTACGCCCTCGGCTACGCCGACTTCCCCGCCTCCCCCGTCGTGACCGGCCCCCGCCCCTCCCCCGAACGCCTCCGCACCCTCACCGCCCCCGTCCTCACCCTCCTCGCCGCCCACAGCCGCACCCACGACCCCCACCGCATCGCCCGGACCGCCCGCCGCACCCTCCCCGGAGCAGAGGTCGCCATCCTCCCGGGCGTCTCGCACCACAACCTCCCCATGGCCGCCGCCCAGGACCTCAACCCCCGCCTCACCACCTTCCTCACCCCCACCCACCAAACCTGACCACCCCCACCCACCCCACGAGTAGTCGCCCCGCCCCCTGCACCGAAACCGCCCCGAGGCAGGCGCCACACCCAACCCGCGCGAAAAGTCGGCCCACCCGACTTCTGGTGCTGCCGGGTTCGGACGTGCGAGGGACTTCGCGTAAGTCCCGTGACCTACGGGGGTTCGGCTGCCGGTGGGCTCAGTAGATCAGGTACCCCGGGCGGTGCCCTTCGTCGTCGATCTCCCCGGTGGCCTGGGCCCGCAGCTTGCGGGACAGGTCCTCCAGGGCCCGGGCGGCCGCGACCTCCTCGCCGATCCTGGCGAGCGGACGGTCGTCCGCGCTTTTCACGGATTCGCCGTGCGCGCTCAGGCCTGGCGCCCTGGCGCCGGTCAGCCTGGCCTCGCACGCCGTGTGCACGCCGTCTTCCTCGAAGCTGAGCTCCACGTCCCACTGGTTGTGCATGCCACACCTCCTGGCGCCGGCCCCCCGTCGCGCCTGTCCGGACCGGCACGGACGGTGACCCGTGGCGGCCGCTCACACCAGCGTGCGCCTGCCCCGCCGGTGGCGGCAAGCGCTGCCGGACGGCCCGGTGCCCACCGCGCCGCGCGCGTGTCGTGCGCCCGGCCCGGGCACCGGCCCGGCGGTAGGCTGGCGGGAGCGGCCGCGACCTCCGACCCACCTCTCGGAGCCGTCGGCGCGGCGCGGGCAGCGACAACCTGGTGGTCCCTCCGTGGCGGTCTTCCTCCTCGCTCTCAGTGCGGCCTGCTGTCTGGGGCTCGGCTTCGTCCTCCAGCAGCACGCGGCGCAGCAAGCCCCTCGCTCCGATCTGCTGCGCTGGCGGCTGCTGCTGGACCTGATGCGGATGCCGCAGTGGCTGCTCGGCACCGGGTTCATGGTCAGCGGGCTGATCCTCTCGGCGTTCGCCCTCAACCAGGGCGAGGTGTCGCTGGTCGAACCGCTGCTGGCCACCAATCTGATCTTCGCCATGGCACTGGCCCGGGTGTTGACCCGTCAGACCCTGGGCCGTTCCGGCTGGGCCGGGGTGCTGCTGCTGGCCCTCGGGGTGACGGCCTTCATCGTGGCCGGGCAACCGACCGGCGGCGGGGCGCCCGCCGGGGAGCTGCGGCACTGGCTGGTGGTCGGCACCGTGGTCGGGCTGGTCGTGCTGCTGGTCTCGCTGGCCCGGCGGCTGCCGCTGTTCGAGGAGGCGACCCTGCTGGCGCTCGCCGCCGGGCTGCTCTACGGCCTCCAGGACGCGCTGACCCGGACCACCACCCAGCGCCTCGACCACGAGGGCCTGTCCGCGGTGCTGCGCAGTTGGCAACCGTACGCGGTGGTGGTGGCGGGCGTGGTCGGGCTGCTGCTGGTGCAGAGCGCCTTCGAGGCGGCGCCGCTGCGGATGTCCCTGCCGGCGCTGACCGCCGCCCAGCCGGTGGCCGGGATCGCCTGCGCGGTCGGGTTCCTCGGCGACCGGCTGCGGGTGACCCCGGCGGCGCTGGCCTGGCAGGCGGCCGGGCTGGTCGCGATCGTGATCGGGGTGATCGTGATCGGCCGCCATCCGGCGATGCCCGGGACCGTCCGCGACACCCTGGAGAGCATCGGGGCACCGCCGGAGGACGGAGCGGAGCCGCGGGAGGGCGGGGCGGAGCAGAAGTCCGGGGGCGGGCCGGAAGACCGACCGGACGACGAGCCGAAGGGCAATCCGGACGACGATCCGGAGGACGAACCGACGGGCGGGTCCGCGGAGCACGACCGCCCCGGGAGCACCGGTTAGGCCCCGATGTGCTGGAGTGCGCAGGCGGACGCCGTGGCCGGTGGGCTGGTCGCGGTCGCGGGGGTGGCGTGCCTGGTCCGCGCCCACCGGGCCGGCCGGCCCGAGCGCTTGCCGCTCGCCGCACTCCCCCTGGTCCTGGGCGTGCACCAGCTGATCGAGGCGCTGGTCTGGCTCGGCACCGACGGCGGGCTGCCGGACGGCCTCGCCGGAGCGGCCCGCACCGCCTGGGCGGTGGTCGCCCTGCCGCTGCTGCCCGTCCTGGTCCCCGCCGCCGTGTGGTGCGCGACCGACGGCCCGCGCCGACGGCTGCTCGCCGCGCTCACCCTGCTCGGTGCGGCGGTCGCCGTTCCGCCGGCCGTGGCCATCGGCTCCCACCCGGTGGGGGCAACCGTGCACGGCCACACCCTCGGCTATGCGGTGGGCATCCCGTACCCGGCTCTCCTGCTGGCCGGCTACCTCCTCGTCACCGTCGGCTCCCTGCTGGCAAGCGGCGACCGGCTGCTCCGCCGTCTCGGTCTCCTCACCGGCGCGGGCGCCGTCGCCTGCGCCCTGCTCTGGCACCTCGCCTTCGTCTCCACGTGGTGTGCCCTCGCCGCGCTGACCAGCCTGCTGCTGCTCCAGTGGGCGGGCCACCGACCGGCGGGCGGGCCAGCCCCTGTCGAAGACCGGGCCCGATAGGGCGTGCCCTGGGGGCGGCTAAGCGCAGTGCGCCGGTTCCGAGTCGTCGGCCGCGTCGGCCGCACCGCCCGCCTGGACCGCGCTGCCCGCGTGCCCTCGGAAACGGTCCATCTCGCGCCATTCGGGGCGCAGCCCGGCCAGGGTCGTGGTCGCGAAGTAGAGGGCTCCGCCGGCGATCAGGCCGGGTATCAGCCCGACCGTCGCGACCGCCGCACCGGCGACCAGCCCACCGAGCGGGATGCCGGCCCAGGAGAGGGAGTCGCCGAGGGCGTGGACGCGGCCCAGCAGGTGGCGGGGCACCCGTTCGAAGAGGACCGCGCCGAGGATCGGGTTGAGGAAGCCGGCGCCGAAGCCGCCGATCGCGAAGACCGTGAGCACCAGCCACATCGGCGCGTCCAGGGCGAGCACCAGGAAGCGCGGCGCGCCGCACAGCAGGAAGCCGGCGAAGAACACCGTCCGGCGGGGCAGCCGGGAGGCGACGGCCGCCGCTATCAGGCTGCCGACGACCGCGGTGGCGCCCATGACGGCCGCGGCCAGGCCGATGGCGGCCGGACCGTTGCCGGACTCGCGCGCCCAGACCGGGACGAGGACGGTGGTGAACCCGGCGTCGATCAGGTTGGTGATGCCGATCATCACGATCACGGTGAGCAGCAGCGGCTCCGAGCGCAGGAAGGTGAAGCCCTCGCGGAACATCCGCCAGTAGCCCGCGGGCTGCTCCTCCGCCGAGGGTTCGGCTGCCACGGCTGCCACGGCGGGCACCGCCGGGCGCCCCATGCCGCGCGGGAGCGCGACCGCGATGATCAGCGACCCGAGCGCGAAGGTGACCGCGTTGACCGCCAGCCCGGCCAGCGGCCCGATCAGGGCGACCAGCCCGCCGCCGACCGCCGGACCGATGGTGGAGGCCAGCCGCTCGGTGACCCCCGACAGCCCGGTGGCGCGCTCCAGCGGCACCCGGGCGTGGTCGGCCGCCTCCGGGACCATGACGGACTTGGCCAAGTCCCCCGGGCCGCGCATCGCCCCGATCACCGCGACCATCACCAGCAGCGCCCAGAACGGAAGCAGCCCCCGGACGTGCAGCAGCGGGACCAGCCCGGCCGTGACGGCGCTGACCGCGTCCGTCGTCCAGGACACCACGCGCGGCCCGAGCCGGTCCACCAACGGCCCGGTCAGTGCCTTGACCGCCACGTACGGCGCCATTTCGGCGAAGGCGACCAGGCCCGTCATGGTGGCGCTGCCGGTGGTGGCCAGGACGAACCAGGGCAGGGCGATGGCCGAGACACGCGTGCCGGTCACGGAGACGACCGTGGCGGCCAGCACCCCGGCCAGCGGGCGGAAGCTGCGCCCGGGCGCGTGGTCGGCGGCGGCACCGGTGCCGGTGGTGGTCATGCGGTTTCCCCCTCGGTCGTGGTGGTGCTCGTGTCCGGCAGGACGTGGACGATCACGGAGACCTGCTCGGTGCCCTCCGGGGCCGGCCCGCCGTGGTCGATCTGCCGGTAGCGCCGGACCACCTCGGACAGCTCGCCGGAAAGCTGCTCGGCCTCGGCGGGGGTGAGCTGGAGGACCCGGTCGCTGAGGTCCGTCACCCGGCGCCACTCGCGCGGCATGGTCTCGAAGGCGTCCAGCGCGCGCTGGGCGGTCAGGGTGTGCGCGGCCAGGACGGACCGCAGGAAGCCGGCGGCCGTGTCGAGGTCGTCGTCCGCCATGTCGTCCACCGTCCAGACGGTCAGCGGGTGGGCCGAACGCCACCAGCGCTCGCGGGCGTTGCCCCGCTCCTCGTCCTCCTCGACGAAGCCCGCGGCGGCGAGCTGGCGCAGGTGGTAGCTGGTGGCTCCGGAGTTCAGCCCCAGCTGTGCGGCGAGCCTCGTCGCCGTCGACGGGCCGTGCTTGCGCAGGAGCCCGACCAGCTGCATGCGCACGGGGTGCGCCATCGCCCGCATGTTCTTGGCGGTGATGGCGATGTGCGGGTCGTCGCTGTGCTTCCAGCCGCGCTCTTCGGTCATGGCAGGAGACTAGAACCGCAAAGACTTCTTTGCAAAGGCTTTTTTGCGAAGGGTTTTTTGCGAAGAAGTCTTCGCGGTTGCTCGACGCGCAGGAGGCCGCGCCTCCGGGGCCCCGCCGGTCGGCGGGTGCCCGACCGGCCGCTCGGCGGGGGCCCCGGAGCGGACCGCGGCCCGGAGCGGGATTGTCACCCGGGCGGGCGAGGCGCAGGCTGGCAGGAAGGGCCCGGTAGTCGGCCCGTCCCGGTCGGCCGCGGATTCGATGACGGCCGCCGGCGAGCACGAGGGGCAGGGCGATGGCACGCGGGAGGCTCTGGAGCTACGTCGCGTCGGGGGCCCGGGCGCTCGGCGCGTTCGGCGGCGCGGTCGGCGCGTTCGGCGGCGCGGTCGGCACCGGCCACCGGAGCGGGTCCGGGCGCGCGGGCGCACTGGCG
>NZ_JBSHBN010000018.1:67825-81774 GCF_053612025.1 Kitasatospora sp. NPDC054768 | reverse complement strand
GCCGTGCGACCGGCCGGATCGTCGTGACCGTCCGGACGTTCAGGCCAGGACCTTCTCCTTGGCCTTCTGGTACTCCTCCTCGGAGATGGCGCCCTTCTCCTTCAGGTCCGCCAGTTTCGCCAGTTCGTCGGCGTGACTGCGGCCGGCGGCCTCGGGCCCGGACGTTGCCGCGTCCCGGACGTAGGCCTTGAAGGCGGCCTGGTTCTCCTGGGCCTGTTGGAGGTCGCGTTTGGTCATCGATTGCCCGCGGGCGATCAGGTACACCAGGACGCCGATCAGGGGCAGGATGATCACCAGGACCAGCCAGCCGGCCTTGCCCCAGCCGCTGAGGTCGTGGCTGCGGAAGATGTCCGTGATGATCTTGAAAAGCAGGAAGAACCAGAGGACCCAGAGGAAGAACTCCAGCATCGTCCAGAAGATGCTGAGCACCGGGTAGTCCACGGCCAGTGAAGTGGTGTCCATGGCTGAGTAATACCATCACAAAACGGACATCTTCACTTGATGTTCCGCCATTCAAGTGACCTTCCACAGCCGCGGGAACGGCCGTCGGGCGGGGCTCTCAGCCCAGGCCGGCCTGCCGGCGCAGTTCCACCGCCAGCGCGACCAGCTCGCCCCACCAGGCGTCGTGCCCGGTCAGCAGCAGCCGCTGGGCCTCCGCGGGCGGCACCGCGCGGACCTCGACCACCTGCTCGCCGTCCGTCGGGTTGGTCGGCGCGGAGTCCAGCGCCACCTCGCCCCAGCCCCACAGCCAGGCCTTCTCCGGGTGCGGCTGCCACGGCCGGTAGGGCGTCGGGTCCTCGGTGCGGCAGCGGTGCGCGCCCAGCCAGTGCGGCTCGCCGAGCAGCCGGGCGCCCGCCTCCTCGCCCAGCTCGCGGGCGAGGCAGGAGGCGATGCTCTCGTCCCGCTCCCGGGTGCCGCCGGGCAGGAACCAGTGGTCCCGGTCGTCCCGGCAGAGCACCACCCGACCGTCCGCGAAGCCGACCAGGTGGATGTTGGTGACCAGCGCGTCCGGCGGCAGCTCGGTGGAGAACTGCGCGTCGAACCGCCCCCAGCTCCAGTACTGCGGTGCGTGCAACGCCGGGAACCTCGCGGCGAGTTCGGCGGCTCTGGCGGAGGTGTCGGCGCGGTCCGTGGTGTCAGTCATTCGGCGATGGTAGTGCCGGCCGGGAAACGGCGGGGGGCGGTCGGATGGACGAGGGCAATGTCGGAGGTGGAGATGGCTCGCGGGCGGCGAGGGCGTGGCGCCTCGGCCGGTGCGCCGACCCAACTGCCCAGTGAGATCTCGGCGGTGATGCCCGGTCCGAAGCCCGCGATCAGTCCGGTGGTGCCCTCGGGCGCGCCGCCGTCGGCGAACAGCCGGGCCAGGGCGTCGAAGACCACGGCGCTGGCGATGTTGCCGCGCTCGGTGAGCGTCGCCCGGCTGTAGCGGAAGGTGGCCGGCTCCAGGTTGAGGTAGCGGCACAGGTCGTCGAGGATGCGCGGGCCGCCCGCGTGCACGATGTAGAAGCCGAGCCCGGAGACGTCCCAGCCGTGCTCCCCGGCCAGGGCGCGCAGCGCGGGCGCGAGCATCTCCATGGTGCCGGGCACCCGCTTGTCCAGCTGGAAGTGGAAGCCGGTGTCCTTGACCCCGTACGAGATCCAGTCCTCGGTGTGCGGGACGAGGTGCGAGCCGTTGCGCTCGACCTGTACGCCGTACCCGCCGTTGTCGCGCATCACCACGGCGGCGACGGCGTCCCCGAACAGGCCGTTGGAGAGCAGCGAGCCGACGCCGAGGTCGGTCGGCTGGTAGCAGAGCGAGCAGAACTCGCAGGCGACGATCAGCACGTTGGCGCCCGGGTAGGCGCGGCAGAAGTCGTGCGCCCGGTTGACGGCGGCGCCGCCGGCCGCGCAGCCGAGCTGGGCGATCGGCACCTGGCGGGTGTCGGCGCGGAAGCCCATGGTGTTGATCAGCCAGGCGGTCATCGACGGCATCATGAAGCCGGTGCAGGACACGTAGACGATCAGGTCGATGTCCCGGGCGGTCAACTCGCCGTGGGCGAGGGCGCGTTCGACCACTTCGGGGACGCGTCGCTTGGCCTCGCGCTCGTACACCTCGTTGCGGACGGTGAAGCCCGGGTGGGTGAGGGTCCGCTCGATCGGCTGGACCAGGTGCCGGGTGCGCACCCCGGTGTTCTCGATCAGCCGCAGCGCCAGGCCGAGCTGGGGGTGGCCGGCGTGCAGGGTGCGGGCCAGGTCGAGGGTCTCGTCGAGCGTGATGACGTGCTCGGGCACGCCGATCGCCGGGCGGCAGAGAGTTGCCATGGGTGGGTCTCCCCTGGGGGCCTGGTGGCAGGCCGGTGGATGCGTGGAGCGGTACGGGCGCCGCGCGGCCGCGGGTGACGGGCGGCGGCGGGCGGGCGGCGGCAGGTGGGGGAGTCGGCTACCAGGCCACCGGCAGGGTGCGCGGGAAGCGCCAGATCGAGCCGGAGTTCCAGTCGAGTTCGGCGGGGTCGACGGCCAGCCGCAGACCGGGGAAGCGCCGCAGCAGGGTGCCGATGGCGACCTGCAGTTCCATCAGGGCCAGGTGTGAGCCGGGGCAGCGGTGCTGGCCGTGCCCGAAGGTCATGTTGACGGGCCCGGCGTCGCGGTCGAGGTCCAGCTCGTCGGGGCGCTCGTAGGCCGCCGGGTCCCGGTTGGCGGTGAGGTAGGAGACGTGCACGGCCTCGCCGGCCCGGATCGGCACGCCGCCCAGCTCGACGTCCTCGGTGGCGACCCGGGCGATGCCGACGCCCTGGCGGAACGGGACGAAGCGCAGCAGTTCCTCCAGGGCGCGCGGCAGCGTCTCCGGCCGGGCGCGCAGCTCGGCGAGCTGCTCGGGGTGGGTGAGCAGGGTGTAGGTGAGGTTGCCGAGCTGGTAGGTGCTGGTGTCGTGGCCGGTGACCAGCAGGACCATCGCCATGACGGTCAGCTCGTCCGGGTCCAGCAGTTCGTCGCCGTCGCGGGCGGTGGCGAGGGCGCTGATCAGGTCCTCGCCGGGGTGGGCCCGGCGTTCGGCGGTCAGCTCGGCGAAGTAGCCGCGCAGGGCGGTCTTGGCGGCCTCCTGGCCGTCCCGGCTGCCCGGGCCCATCCGCATCATCGCCACGGCGTGGCCGCGCAGTTCGGCGCGGTCGGCCGCGGGGACGTCCAGCAGCTCGCAGATGGTGGCGAGCGGGAGACGGTCGGCGAGGAAGCGCATCAGGTCGGCGGGGGCGCCGTGCTCGGTCATCTCGTCGAGGTAGCCGTCGACGGTCCGCTGGGTGGCCGGGCGCATCCGCTCGACCTGGCGGGTGGTGAAGCCCTGGGCGACCAGCCGGCGCAGCCGGTTGTGGGCGGGCGGGTCCATCAGGTTGATCGCCTCGGCCTGGGCGATCGGGGCGGGCGTCATCCGGGGCAGGTCGCGGCCGATGCCCGCGGCGCGGCTGAACCGGCGGTCGGTGGTGACGACCCTGACGTCCTCGTAGCGGGTGGCCAGCCAGGCCTCGCCCTCGCCGTGCGGCAGCCGGATCCTGGCGACCGGGTCCTCGGTGAGCAGTCGCTTCAGGAGGGGGTCGAACTCCAGGCCGTCGGTGTGGTGGAAGGGGCAGTCCCACACGGGGGGGTTGGTGGTCACGGGCCGGTCCAAGTGTTGTCGTCGTGCCGGGGGGTGGCGCCCGAGGTGTGTCGGTCCGGCTCGGGCGTGGACATGCAGATGGTGCCCCATGAATTGGCAAAAAGGGGAATTCGGTGAAGAGTTAACTCCAACGAGTGAGATTCGGATGATAGTCACGCGAATCGGCGCGGATGGGCGGCGAGTTGACGGTCAGCCGCCACCCGGCGCGACCAGCCCGGTCTCGTAGGCGAGCACCACCGCCTGCGCCCGGTCGCGCAGGTTCAGCTTGGCGAAGATCCTGGCCACATGGGTCTTCACCGTCGACTCGCTGAGCGTCAGTTCGCGCGCCAGTTCCGTGTTGGACAGCCCGCGCCCGAGCAGCGTGAGCACCTCCGCCTCGCGCGGGGTCAGCGGGGCGAGGTCGCGGTGCAGCGCCGGGCCCTCGGAGCCCGGGGCCGGGCGCGGCGCGCCGGCCGCGAAGCGCTCGACCAGGCGCCGGGTGATCGAGGGGGCGAGCAGCGCGTCCCCGGTGTCCACCAGCCGTACGGCGGCGGCGAGGTGGGCCGAGGTGACGTCCTTGAGCAGGAAGCCGCTGGCCCCGGCGGACAGCGCGGCGTAGACGTAGTGGTCCAGGTCGAAGGTGGTCAGCATGATCACCCGGCAGCCGGGCACCCGGGCCAGGATGCGCCGGGCGGCCTCCAGGCCGTCCGTGCCGGGCATCCGGATGTCCAGCAGCGCGACGTCCGGGCGGTGCAGCACGGCGGCGGCCACCGCCTCGTCGCCGTCGGAGGCCTCGGCGACCACGTCGATGCCGCGCGCGGTGAGGATCATCCGGAAGCCGGTGCGGACCAGCTCCTGGTCGTCGGCGATCACCACCCGCGGACGGCGCTCCGGCGGCTGCTCCGGGTCCGTGCGGCCCCCCGTCACGGCCGGTCCAGCGGGATCCGGGCGCGGACCCGGAAGCCGCCGCCGATCCGGCGCCGGGCGTCCAGGTCGCCGCCGTACACCGCGACCCGCTCGCGCAGGCCGAGCAGCCCGCGCCCGGCGCCGTCCGGCCCCGGCCCGGCCGGCGCGGCGGGTGCCCCGGAGAGCACGCTCGGGCCGCTGTTGAGCACCTCCACCCGCAGGTAGTGGTCCGCGTAGCGCACCGTCACCTCCGCCGTCACCCCGTCCCCGTGCTTGAGCGCATTGGTCAGTGCCTCCTGGACGATCCGGTACGCCGTCACGTCGATGCCGCCGGGCAGCGGCCGCGGCTCGCCGGAGATCCGCACCTCGACCGGCAGCCCGGCGAAGGCGAACCGGTCGATCAGCGGGCTCAGCCGGCTCAGGCTGGGCTGCGGCGCGAAGCCGTCCGCGGCCGGCTCCTCGCCGCCGTCCGCGGCGGGGGCGAGCAGGCCGAGCAGGTGCCGCAGTTCGGTCATCGCGTCCCGCCCGGCCGCCTCGACCGCGGCCATCGCCGCAGCGGCCTCCTCCGGCATGGTGGTCAGCACCTCGCGCGCAGCCCCGGCCTGCACCACCATCAGGCTCACGTTGTGGCTCACGATGTCGTGCAACTCGGCGGCGATCCGCGCCCGTTCGGCGTCCACGGCGGTCCGGGCGGCACTCTCCCGCTCCCGTTCCAGCAGCCAGCCGCGCTCGCCGACGGCCGCCCGGTGCAGCCGCCGCGCCCGGGCGAGCGCCACGGCCAGCCAGCAGGCCGCCGCGGCCGCCGCTCCGGCCGTCGCGACGGCCGCCCACTCCCACCCCGATCCCCACACGGCACCAGCCTCCCAGGTCACGGCATGATCCACATCATCCGGGGGTGCCGCCCCCGTACATCCCGGGTACTACGGCCGCCCGCGGTTACACCCGGGGTGGGACGTGCCGGCGACGGCCCCGCGCCTACGGTCGTCCACCATGAGCAACGACCACGACGGGACCTCCCGGCCGGGCGACGCGCAGGTTGTCGTCGAGCTGTCCGGGGTCCACAAGGAGTTCGGCGACGCCAAGGCGCTCGACGGCGTCGACCTGCGGATCCGCGCGGGCGAGGCGGTCGCCGTGATGGGCCCCTCGGGGTGCGGCAAGTCCACCCTGCTGAACATGGTGGCCGGACTCGACCGGCCCACCGCCGGCACCGTCCGGGTGCAGGGCCAGGACCTCGGAGGGCTGAACGAGAACGGACTGGCCCTCTTCCGCCGCCGCCACGTCGGCATGATCTTCCAGTTCTTCAACCTGATCGACGACCTCCCCGCCCTCGACAACGTCGCCCTGGCCGCCCAGCTGACCGGCACCAACGCCCGCCAGGCCCGCCGCCGGGCACTGGAGCTGCTGGACGAACTCGGCGTCGCCCACCGCAAGGACGTCTACCCCGCGACGCTCAGCGGCGGCGAGCGCCAGCGGGTCGCGGTGGCCCGCGCCCTGATGAACCGCCCGGCCCTGCTGCTCGCCGACGAGCCCACCGGCGCGCTGGACAGCCGCTCGGGCGAGCAGGTGATGGACCTCCTGATCGACCTCAACCAGATCGGGCAGACCCTGCTGATCGTCACCCACGACCCCGACCTGGCCACCCGCTGCGCCAGCCGGCTGGTCGAGATGGCGGACGGGCGCGTGGCGAACGAGCGGATGCTGGAGGCGTCCGCATGAGCGGAGCGGTGTGGCGGGCCTCGCGGGCGGCCGTGAAGCGCCGCCGGGTGCAGACCGTCGTGATCGGCCTCGTCGTCTTCTGCGCCACCACGACGGTGCTGCTCGCCCTGGCGGTGATCAGTGCCGCCCGGGCGCCCTTCGAGGCGGCCTTCGACGGGCAGCACGGCGCCCACGTCGTGGCGTCCTTCGAGCCGGCCAAGGCCTCGGCGGAGCAACTGGCCGCCACCGCCCACCGGCCCGGCGTCGAGGCGGCCGCCGGGCCGTTCGACCAGGTGACGGTGGAGATCCCCACCGACTGGGTCGGCAGCCCGCCCGGACCACTGACCCTGGTCGGCCGGGCCGACCGGGCCGGGCCGGTGGACCGGGTCGAGCTGCTGTCCGGCCGCTGGGCCACCGCACCCGGCGAGGTGGTCCTCAACTCGCTGTTCGGAGGCGCGGCGGAGCAGCTCCTGAACTCCCGGCTCCCCATCGGCGGCGGCCGGTACCTCACCATCGTCGGCTTCGTCAACAGCATGAGCCAGAGCGCCGGCGGCTGGGTCACCCCCGAGCAGGCCGCCGCCCTGCACCCCACCGGTCGGCAGATGCTCTACCGCTTCACCGACGCCGCGAGTGAGCAGCGGCTCACCTCCGCCATGGACTCCGCCACCGAGGGCCTGCCGAAGGACGCGATCATCAGCGCCCAGTCGTACCTGGTGCTCAAGGGCGCCTTCTCGGCGGGGGCCGACGCCTACCTGCCGTTGATGACGGTCTTCGGCGTGCTCGGACTGGTCGTCTCGGCGCTGATCGTCGGCAACGTGGTGAGCGGCGCGGTCGTCTCCGGCTACCGGCACATCGGCGTGCTGAAGTCGATCGGCTTCACCCCGCGCCAGGTGGTGACCGTCTACCTCACCATGGTCTCGGTGCCCGCGGTCGCCGGCACCGTCCTCGGTACGGCGGCCGGCTGGGTGGCGTCGTACCCGATCCTCAAGTCCGCGTTCTCCGGCATCGTCACCGGCACCGCCGTGATCGAGCCCGCCGGCTGGCTGCCGCTCGCCACCCTGGTCAGCGTCCCGCTGCTGGTCGTCCTCGCCGCGCTGCTCCCGGCCTCGCGCGCCCATCGGCTCCCCGCCGCCCAGGCCATCTCGGCCGGCAGTTCCCCGCGCAACGGCCGCGGCCTGAAGGTCCAGCGCTGGCTGAGCGGCACCCGGCTGCCGCGCGCCGTCAGCCTCGGCCTCGGCCAGCCCTTCGCCCGCCCCGCCCGTACCGCGCTGACCATGTCGGCGATCGTGCTCGGCGTGGTCACCGTGACGATGACGGCAGGTCTGAGCAGCACCCTGACCAGATTGGTGGACCACACCGACGGCCACACCCATGTCAACGTCCAGACCGCCCACTTCTCGGGCAACAGGACCGAGCCCAGGCTCACCCCGGCCCAGACCGAGGCCATGCTGCACGCCACCCCCGGTGCCGAGCGGGTCAGCACGCGCGGGCTGGTCCAGGTCGGGCTGGTCGGCTACGCCCAGCCCGCGTTCGCCGACTTCTACGGCGGCGACGACAACGCCAACGCCAAGTGGCTCTCGGTGGTGAACGGCCGCCCGGCGACCGGCCCGAACGAGATCGAGGCCGGCCCGTCCTTCCTCAAGCAGCACGGGCTCAAGCTCGGCGACAAGGTCACCCTGGACCTGGACGGGCGGCGGGTGGCCGTCACCCTCGTCGGCGAGGAGGCCGAGGGCAACCCCCGGGCGTTCGCCTCCAACGACGCCACCAGGGCCGCCCTCACCGACGACCCGCACGTGGTCGAGTACGACGTGACGCTCGCCAAGGGCGCCGACGCCGAGGCGTACCGCAAGGCGGTGTCGGACGCCGACCCGAGCCTCTCGGCCTCGGTCTTCGACCCCGACCTGGCCGGGCCGATCGCCGCCGTCATCGCCTTCACCACGATCTTCACGGTGCTGCTGTCGGTCGTTGCCGCGCTGGGCGTCTTCAACACCCTGCTGCTCACCATCCGTGAGCGCCGCCGGGACCTCGGCATGCTCAAGTCGATCGGGATGACGCCACGGCAGGTGGTGGCGATGACGGTCACCTCGGTGGCCTGGCAGGGCGTGGTCAGCGGGATCATCGGTATCCCGGTCGGGGTGGTGGCGCACCGGCTGATCGTCGAGAACGTCGGGACGATCGTGTTCGCGCAGGACACGCTCGACGTCTGGAACGTCCCGCTGTTGAGCGGCCTCGCCCTCGCCGGCGTCGCGATCGCCGTCCTCGGCGCGCTCGTCCCGGCGCGCTCGGCGGCCCGGCTGCCGATCGCCGAGGTGCTGCACAACGAGTGAGCCCGCGGCGGTGCCCGGGGCGGAGGGTCGGTCGGGACTTCCGGCCGACCCTCCGCGTTGTCCGAGCTTGCGGAATCCCGCGCCGCGTGTGTCATACCGGCTGACGCATGCTCAATCACCGCTGTGAGGAGGCCTATCATCGCGCCATGGCCACCGCTGAGCTGATCCGCATCGTCTCCCGCTCCTCGCCCATGGCGCTCGCCCAGGTCGAGCGGGTCCGCACCGAACTCGCCGCCCTGCAGCCGGGCCTGCGCACCGAGGTGGTGCCCGTCACCACCTCGGGCGACCGCTGGACGGGTGATCTCGCCCAACTCGGCGGCAAGGGCGCCTTCACCAAGGAGGTCGACGCCGCGCTGCTCGCCGGGGAGGCCGACGTCGCCGTGCACTGCCTCAAGGACGTGCCCGCCGACCGGCCGCTGCCGGCCGGCACCGTCTTCGCCGCCTACCTGCGCCGCGACGACATCCGCGACGCCCTCGTCCACCCCGGCGGCCTGCCGCTGGCCGCCCTCCCGCCGGGCACCCGGATCGGCACCTCCTCCGTCCGCCGGGTCGCCCAGCTCGCCGCCTCCCACCCCCACCTGGAGTGCGTCCCGATCCGCGGCAACGCCAACAGCCGGCTCGCCAAGCTGGACGCCGGGGACGTCGACGCACTGCTGCTCGCCGTCTCCGGCCTGGAGCGGATCGGCCGTACGGAGCGGATCACCGAGGTGCTCGGCATCGAGGCGATGTGCCCGCCGATCGGCGCCGGCATCCTCGTCCTGCAGTGCCGCGAGGGCGACACCGCGACCATCGAGGCGGTCACCGGCCTCGGCCACCACGACACCTGGCGCGAGGCGGCGGCCGAGCGGATGTTCCTGCACGCGCTCCAGGGCCACTGCAACAGCCCGATCGCCGGCTACGCCCGGGCCGAGCGGGACGGCCGCCTCTCGCTGCGCGGCCGCGTCTTCACCCCGGACGGCAAGCGGGTGCTGGACGCCCACGAGTGGGCGGGCGCGCTCAGCCCGGAGGACCTCGGGACCTCGGTGGCGCTGGCGCTCAAGCGGCAGGGGGCGCAGGAGCTGATCTCCTCGATCCCGCACTGAGGCCCGGCGGGTGACGGTCCGGGGTCCGTTCTTCGGGGCACGCCCCGGGGCCGGGGCGTGAACGGCCGGTGGCACCGCGGTCGAGTTTTCCCCGTCGGAGCGAGAACCGGGCGGGTGCCCGGGGCGTCCGTCTGAGGCGTGATCAGTACGGTGCTCGGCGGGATGCCGATGTTCTGGCCCGGGCTGCTGCTCTCGCTGGTGCCCGCGGCGCTGCTGAACCGGCCGGTGGGGCGGTTGCTGCGGGCCCATTGGGTGGTGGGCTTCGTGCTGCTGCTCGGACTCGGCGGGGTGGTCGCGGCGACGCTGCTGCCGGAGGCGTTCCGGCTCTCGGAGGGCGCCGTCCGGCACTGCTCCGTGCTGGGCGCCCGGCCGCGGTCGCCGTACGAGCTGCTGCACGTGCGGCACATCGAGCTGAAGCTGGCGGCCTTCGCCCCGGTCGGCTTCGCGGCGGCGCTGGCGGGGACGCGGCGGCGGGCGGTGGTGGCGCTGCTGGGCGCGGCGGCGCTGCCGTTCGCGGTGGTGGCGGTGCGGTACGCGGTGCCGGCGATCGGGCGGGCCTGCGATGTGCAGGACGTCTGGGACGGGGTGCAGGGGGTCGCCCTGGGGGCGGCGCTGGGGCTGGTGGCGGGGCCGCTGGTGCGGGCGGTGCGGGAGCGGTCGCGCACCGCCTGAGCTACTGGTCGAGGAGCGGGAAGAGCCGGGCGACGGCGGCGACCGGGCGGGCCCCGGTGGGCCGGGTGGCCGGGTCGGTGTCGCGGCCCCGGTAGCGGGCCAGCACCCGGCGGAACTCCTCGGCGACGGCGGCCAGTTCGGCGGGGGTCAGATGGACGACGGCGCTGAACGCCTCGTCCTGCTGCCACTCGGCCGGGGCCTCGGCGCGTCGGGCGAGCCAGTGCCGGTGGCTCTCGTCCTCCAGGCCGCGCGCCAGTTCGCCGAACCCGCCGTCCGTCTCCGCCCGTCGGGCTGTCGGCAGCCGCCACGGCCGGGCCCGTCCGTCGGTGGCCGGGGCCTCCTCGATCAGCCCGTACCGGGCCAGCTGCCGCAGGTGGAACGAGCAGAGGCCCGAGCTGAGGCCGAGCCGGGCGGCGGCCTCGGTGGAGGTGACGGTGCCGTGCTCGGCGAGCAGTTCCAGCAGCGCGGTGCGGACGGCGTGCTCGGGGAGGGAGCCGGTTCTGACGAGGTCTTCGGTCACTTTGCAAAGTCTGCTACTTTGCAAAGCTGACAGCAAGTCCATCGAGGGAGTGCCTGTGTCCGAGTTGCGCGACCGTCCGACCGTCCTGCGGATCACCGAGGTGGGGGAGGAGATCCTGCGCCGCACCTGCCGCCCGGCCACCGAGGAGGACTTCGGCAGCGAGCGCCTCGCCCGGCTGATCGACGACATGTTCGTCACCATGCACGTCGCCGACGGCTGCGGCCTCGCCGCCAACCAAGTGGACGTGGACCTGCGCCTGTTCGTCTACGACTGCCCCGACGACGACGGCGTCCGGCACACCGGCCACATCCTCAACCCGGTGATCGAGGAGCAGGAACCCGGGCGCGCGCTCATCGAGGAGACCGAGGGCTGCCTCTCCGTCCCCGGCGCCAACACCGGGCTCGCCCGCCCGGCCCGGACCGTGGTGCGCGGCGTCAACCAGCACGGCGAGCCCGTCACCATCGATGGCACCGGCTACTTCGCCCGCTGCCTCCAGCACGAGACCGACCACCTGAACGGCGGGCTCTACATCGACCGGCTCTCCGCCCGCGACCGCAAGCGGATGATGAAGCAGACCGCCGACCGCCGGGAGAAGGTCTTCGCCGAGCGCGCCACCAGGGCCGCCAAGGCCGAGCGTTGACCGACCCCGCGCACCTCGCCGCCGTCCGGGAGTCCTACGACACCGTCGCCGCCGACTACCTCCGCCTCGTCGTCCCGCCGGAGGGCATGGACCCGGTGTCCCGGGCGATGCTCGCCGCCTTCGCGGAGCTGGTACGGGAATCGGGCGGCGGCGAGGTCGCGGACCTCGGCTGCGGACCGGGGCGGGTGACGGCGTACCTGAGCGGCCTGGGGCTGTCGGCCTTCGGGGTGGACGTGTCCGGCGGGATGATCGCGCTCGCCCGCCGCACCCACCCCCGACTGCGCTTCCTGCACGGCTCGATGGCCGCACTCGATCTGCCCGACGGCTCCCTCGGCGGCATCCTCGCCTGGTACTCGGTCCACCACACCCCGGTGGAGCAACTCCCGCAGCTCTTCGCCGAGTTCGCCCGAGTCCTCGCGCCCGGCGGCCACCTCCTCCTCGGCGGCCACGTCGGCGAGGCCCAACTGCTGCGCCCGGCCCGGGCGTACGGCCACCCGGTGTCGTACGTCTCACACCTCGTCCCGGCCGGACAGCTCGTCGAACTCCTCGAACAGGCCGGTTTCACCGTCACGGCCCGCCTCGAACAGCCGAACCCACAGAGGGCCGACCGCTCGTACGTCTGCCTGCTGGCCGAGACCCGTACAGAGTGAATCTGTCGGGTGGTGGGGTCAGGCGGCCTCGGTGGTGGCGGCGAAGGCGACGAACGCCTGCCAGGCGGTGGGGGAGAAGCTGAGCCGAGGGCCGCTCTTGTCCTTGGAGTCACGCACGTGGACGGTGCCGGGGGTCCCGGCGACCTCGACGCAGTTGGCGTCCTCGTTGGTGCTGTAGCTGCTCTTGAACCACGCCAGCTCGGCCATGCCTACCGCTCTCCCAGAATCGCTTCGATCAAGGCCAGGGACTCCCTCAGCCCCAGGGCCTGGGCCCGGATACTGCTGTACCGTGCGGCCATATTACGGACTTCCGCCGGATCCGTGATCAGACGGTTCACATGCTGCGCCGCGGCGTAGCCGATCTGCGGCCGGTTGGGCGGGGTCAGCAGCGAGAACGAACCGCCCATGCCCGCATGGCTCATCCGGTCGAGCGGCATGACCTGGAGTTCGGGGCCCCGCATCTGTCCCACCTTGAGCAGGTGTTGGAGCTGTTCCTTGTGCACGTCCCAGCCGCCCAGGGGGCGTCGCAGCACGCTCTCGTCGATCACCCACGTCACCACCGGCAGGGGCCAGCGGGTCAGGATCTCCTGCCGGGCCAAACGCGCCACCACCCACTCGTCGATCTGCTCGGGCGAGAGGATCGGCCGACGCATCTCGTACAAGGCGCGGATGTACGCCTCGGTCTGGAGCAGTCCCGGGACTACCATCGTGTCGTAGTTGTGGATCTCGATGGCCCGGGCCTCCTCCGAGGTGAAGGCCTTGGAGTAGGCCGGATGGCGCTCACTCACCCGGATCTTGGCCTTCATCACGTCCTCCGCGACGGCCATCAGGGCGCCACCGGCGTTGATGAGCGGATCCACCGTCGTCAGGAACTCGATCCTCGCCGTCCGGACCCCGCGCTCCATCGCGCCGATCTGGTCCTCGCTGTAGCCCGTCAGGGTCGCCAACTGCTTCTGCGTGATGCCGGCCTTCTCGCGGAAGTGCTTGATCAGCTTGCCCACCGCGCTGTAGAACTCCGCGACCCCGTCCGAGTTCTCCGCCGTCTCACCGTCATCGAACACCGTGCGTTCGACGCCAGCCATGCGTACCACCCGCCCTTGCGACCGATTGATCCGAGCCGACCGACGAGTCGGCCCTCCGTGTCCGCACAGGCACTCTCCGTGCCCGCCGGGCTTCTGGCCAGGGTACTTCCGTCCCGTCACGCTTAACTCCCATGACGACCGAAATCCCCCTCGACAACCCCCGGTCCCGTACCGCCGTCCTCACCGCCTCCCCCAAGGGCGCTGCCATCTGCCGTCGCCTGGCGAGGCGTCAACTCTCGGACTGGGGGCTGAACTCCACGCACGCCGAGCCGTTCCACTGCGCGCTGCTGATCGTCGCCGAGCTGGCCGCGAACGCGATCACGCACGGGCGCCTTGCGGGGCGCGGGTTCGAGGTGCACCTCTCGCTCACCACCTCCGTGCGCCGGGGCACCACCCTGCGCATCGAGATCAGCGACCCCCGGGGGGACAGGCTCCCCGTCCTCCCCGCCGTCCACACCCCGAACGCCCAGACCGGCCGCGGCCTCACCCTCGTCGACGCCCTCTGCGACCGTTGGGGCACCATCCCCCGCCACCCCAACTCCAAGACCGTCTGGGCCGAACTCGACCTCGCCGAGGCCACCGACGCCACCGACGCCCCCGACGCCCCCGACGCCCTCTGAACCCCGCGATACCCCACCGGTCCTCCGAGCCACCCGGAGTGGGGGGGGGGGGCCGGCCGCGTGCCCCAACCACAGTGGGCGGCCCGGGGGCCGGCCCGGGCCGGGGTGATGGTTGTGACCCCGCCCCCCCCCCCGGGCACAGGGTGGG
>NZ_JBSHBN010000018.1:0-67815 GCF_053612025.1 Kitasatospora sp. NPDC054768 | reverse complement strand
GTTGTTTTGTTTTTTTATAACGCCCCCCGGGCTGGGGGCGGCCGCCGCCCGCCCCCACCCCCCACTCCTCCTGTCGGCGCCCTGGGCCCGGACCATCCCAGGTTTGTGGGATGTCCCCAGGCCGACCGCCGCTGCCAGGATGTGGCGCACGGAGCCGAACGCTCCGGCCGGGCTTCGGAGTTCGGGTTCCGCGGGCTGTCGCGGGGCTGCGCCGGAGCACCCGGCCCTCCGGCAGAGAGATCCACACCCATGAAGATCCGTCGACTGGCCGCCACCGCGATCGCCGCGGCAGTGCTGGCCCCCGTGCTCGTCCTGGCCACCGGGACCCAGGCGAACGCCTACCCGCGGCAGCTGTCCAAGCGGGAGCAGTGCGAGGCGGCGTGGAGCGTCAACTACTGGTCCGGCGGCGCGGCCTTCGCCCGCGGCCAGTGGAGGGCCTGCATGGGGGGCTGACCGCCTCCGCGGTCCCTGGCGCCCCGAGCGCCCCAGCACCCCAAGGGGCCACAGGGAAGGGAGTGGGAAGTCGGCCGTTCCGACTTCCCACTCCCTTCTGTGTCGCGCCCGTTCGTGGCAGTACCGGGCCCGGTGCCGCCGCTGGGGCGAACGCGCGCATTCCGGCCGGCGCCCCGTGCCCTCGCCGCCCCCGGTGGCGTTAACCCGGTGACGATCACTCGGAGCGCGAAGGAGACCGCCGTGGAACGACGTCGAATCCGCAACGCCGTCCTGGGAGCGTGCAGCGCGGCGGCGGTCATGGGTGTGCTCGTGCCGGCGCAGCCGGTCCGGGCCGCCGAGGCCTTTCCCCGCGCCGCGCTTCCCCTCGTCACGGACCAGGCGTTCCAGGACGAGGCCCTCCGGACGCACAACCGGTTCCGTGCCGCGCACAGCGCCCCGCCCCTGACGCTCGATCCCGAGCTCGTCGGGTACGCCGAGCAGCGCGTCACCCGCCTGAGCACCGGTCACAAGCTCGACCTGGTGAACGAGGGCCGGGTCAAGGGCGTGGGGGAGAACGTCTGGTGGGGCTGGATCGGGTCGGTCGAGCCGGACACCGAGCCGGCCGCTGCACAGGTCGCGGTGGACCGCTGGTACCAGCAGGGCCGCGACTACCGGTACGACCAGCCCGGCTACGACCAGAACCCGGGGACGGGCGGGTTCACCCAGGTGGTGTGGAAGGCCACGACCCGCATCGGCTGTGCCCGGGCCGCCGGCGCGGGGACGGCCGACACCAAGGACGGCCTGGAGTCGTACATCGTGTGTCTGTACAAGGAGCCGGGCAACGTCGACGACCCGGCCGCCTACCGGCAGAACGTGCTGCGGCCGGTGGAGGGCTGACCGCCGCCCGGGCACAGCCCCCCGGCTCGCCGGTCGTCACCGACGGAGATCGGGCTCCTCGTCCGGTCCGGCAGGTGGCCGAAGAGACAGGACCTAGGAGGCCGGGCGGTCGCAGACCGCCGCGGTGCCCTGCGCGGGCGGGCGGGTGGTGCCCCGGAAGCCGCCCGCGCGGAGGATCCCGTCGATCCCGGCGTTGACCGATTCCGCGCAGCGGCGGGCCGCATACAGGTCGAGCAGGGCGCTTCTCAGACCAGCCTGGTCGCGGGCGGTCAGCGCCTGGGCGCAGCCGCGACTGCCGTTGTCCGCCTTGGTGGTCAGCGCGTGCCAGTCGGCCCGTAGGCGCGGGTCGGCGGGCACGCGGAACCAGACCGTCTCGAACCAGGCGGCGCTCCCCCACTGGGTGCAGGCCGGCCGGAGGCGGCGGTCCAGCGCGTCCCAACTGTCCTTGGCGGCCTGGGCCTCCCGGACGGCGGCGGTCAGGCGACTGTCGTACGAGACCGCCATGTCGATGAGATCGTCGCCGCTGAGGCGGTACCAGGCCCGGATCTGCCGCACGCGGGTGAACTCCGACCGCGGCGGGTCCGGGAGCCCCCAGAACTGCACCAGGGAGCGCTGGGACGTGAGCTCGTTGACCATGAAGCCCAGCTGGTACCTCCTGAAGCCGCCGTCCGTCGCGGTGCCCGCGACCGCCACGACGCACAGCAGGATCACCGCGAGGCGGCGTGCGCGCGGTCCACGGGCCCGAGGTTCGCCGGCCCGGGTGTCGGGGCGGCGGGTGTCGGGGCGGTGGGTGGCGCGCGAGGCGGACGGCCGTCGACGGCGGACGGCCGTGACGGCGACAGTGGTGAGCGCGGTGACGACGGCGGTGAGCCCGGAGAGGACGAGGGCGTTGTTCAGCACGAATGTGAACGGGAACAACGGCCTCCACCAGGCCGGCCGCCAGGCGCAGCTGTCCGAGAGGACGTTGAGCGGGGTGACGCAGCCGTCCACCGAGACGAGGAGCGTCATCGCGGCGGCCCCCAGCACGGTTGCCGTCCCGGCGGCGATCAGGGCGCCCAGCAGCCGGAAGCGCCGGTCGGCGGCGCTCGCCAGGGCGGCGGCCAGGCCTGCGGGCAGGCAGAGCGCCGACAGCAGGAGGCCCGCGTACCGCAGGGCGTAGAGCCCGCCCCGGGCGTCCGGTGCCGGCTGCCCGCTGTGCATCCAGGCCTGGACGCCGACGACGGCCAGGCTCGCCAGTGCTCCACCCAGCAGTCCGGGCAGCATGACCTTGCGCAGCGGTGCCACGGGACCTTCCGGCCGGGGTGCCCGGTCCGGCATCCAACGCGGGGTCCGGCCAGCCGTGCCGGACGCCCAGGCGAGCAGCGGCACGACCCACAGGACGATGACGGCCAGTGAGCCCATCGGCGTGTCGGCGACGTTCGACAGCTGCGGCAGCACCATGGCGAGGCCGGGAATCCTGGTCAGGTCCCCGGTCGGGGTTTTGGAAGGAAGCCACTGCAGGACGGACTGGGCGACGGACTGGGCGCCCGGAAAGTCCCGGTTCAGCGCCGTGGCTCCGGCGAGCATCCACCAGGTGAGCCACGACGTCATGGCGACGCAGCCGGCGGCCAGGCAGAGCGTGAGCGCGGGGCGCGGCGTCCGGCCTCGTGAGGTGCGGGTCCACAGGTGCGCGCACTGGGTGGTCCACCAGCCGAAGGCCGCTCCCGCCGCCACCGGTACCAGCAGGACCAGCGGCCGCTGCGGTTGCCAGGCCCAGCCCGCGCCCCAGCCGCTGAGGACCAGGCCGGCCGACATGCCGGCGCCCAGCCACCCCCCGGCCCACGCCCCGGAGGGCACCCGGGTTCCGGTCAGGACGGCGTACACCACCGCCCGCCACAGGGCGACGACGATCACGCCGGTCACCAGGGCGCCGGGAACGATGACGAGCAGCGTCATCAGGTTGTTGGTGAAGTTCACGCGGTACGGCGCGATCTGCCGGAGCACCTGCTGCACGGCCAGGACGGGCACGGTGCCGATGAGGAAGAGCGGCAGGACCGAGGTGCGGAACAGCGGGGCGGGATCGACCAGGGCCCCCTGGCGCAGGCCCCACCGTGGATGGGTGCGCCACAGGTCGAGGAAAGCGTCGAGCAGGCGGCGCACCGCGCTCCCGGACGGTGCGGCGCTGACGGACCAGCCGTGCGGGTCCGCGCCCCAGCGCACCGCGGCCAGGTCGGCGTAGATCTCCCGGCTGCGCAGCGCGTCGGAGCGGGCGAGGTACAGCAGTACGACCATGACGACGGCCAGCGCCACGGCCCGGTCCAGCTGTGGCACCCGGCCGTCCGCCACCACGCCGTAGATCACGTAGCCCAGGCAGAGCACGTACGGCAGCAGCACCAGCGCGAGGAAGACCCGCCACAGGGCGACCGTGAGGTACGTCAGGGTGACGTCCCGGTTGGCGATGTGGGCGAGTTCGTGCAGCAGCACCGCCCGGAACCGCTTCGGATCGCGCCGCCGGACGGCGAGCAGGCCGCCGTGCAGGCAGACGACCGGGCGGCGGGTGCGGCCGAAGACCACCGCGCTGACCGAGGCGGCCGCGGGGTCGACCACCACCCGGGGCGTCGGCGCCACGCCCGTCGCCGTGCACAGTTCGGTGAGCAGGGCGAGGAGTTCGCCGTCCGGATCGACGGCGGCCAGCGGGATGACGCGGCTGCGCCGGGTCTTCCACCGGGGCAGCGCGGCGAAGAGCAGGGCGGCCACCACCAGCAGGAGCAGCGGCCAGGCGGCCACCTGCCACCACGGCGGCGCGGGCGCCCACAGGGACAGACAGAAGCGGGAGGCGGTGACCTGGCCGGAGATGCTGAGCGAGGTCTTCCAGTAGCTGCCGTCAGCCGGGTCCACGCCCGCGGCGAGGCTGCACCCGGACTCGTCCCCGTCGGCCAGGACCCTGACCACTTCGAGGATCATGGCGCCGCCGGCGGTGAGCATCAGGAGCAGCAGGACGACGAACCGGGGGCCCGTGCCCGCGCCGAGGACCCTTTCGTCGATCCGCAGCCGTCCGGGCGGCGCCCCGGTGGCGTTCACCTAGTCCTGCCCGGTGCCGGTGGGGTCGGTGGGAGGCTCCGGTGCCGGTGGGGTGGACGGAGCGGGCGGGTCCAGTGCGCGGGACAGGGCCAGCCGGGCCACGACCGCGTCGGCGATCTCCTCGGCGCGTTCGGGCACGAGACCGCGCTGCTCGCCCGCCGTCAGGACCAGGGCCCGCACCTCGACCAGTTGCTCCCGGGTCAGCGGCTGGAGCTCGGCCGCGGGGGCCGGTCGCCGGAACAGCCGCCGCACCAGGCCCGTGGCCCCTCGTGAGGCGCGGTCCACGGTCGTGGCCACCATCCGCTGCGCCACCTCGTCGAGCACCAGCCACACGACGGGCGTCACCAGGGCGGCGACCTCCCCGATCCCGAACCCCAGCGGCTCGCGCCGCCCTCCACCGCGGCTCAGCCGCCGCACCACCGTGGCGTCGTCGAAGCGGCGGAGCCCCTCCACCAGGAACAGTTCCTCCGGTGCGAGGGTCTCCACGACCGATCGCACCACGTCACGCACCAGCACGGTCGGCCGGCCGTCGCCGGTCATGTCGGTTCCGGATCCCACTCGTCCCCCAGACCTTCGAGAATCCTTCCGGCTCGCACGAGATCGGCGCGCCGGATCGTCCACTGTGGCACGGGATGTGACGGTCAGGCAGGTCCTTTCCCGAGCCTGCTCCATCTGCTCACGGAGCCTGCGGACGTCCCGATCGAGCGGGCGCTGCGGAGCCGGGCGTGACGGCCCCAGGTCAACGGGAAGCCGGATCCGCTCCCGTGGTGGCGAACCGGTCGATCTGGTGGCGCGGCAGCGGTGTGCCCTTCACTCGACGGTGGCTGCGCCTCCTGCGCTGACGACCGGCCGCCCTCTGTGCAACCCCTCCGGGCCGACCCTGACGGAAGGTCGGGGAACGACGGCTCCCCGCCCCTGATGTCCGGGGCGGACGGGGCCGGAAGACTCGTCACCGGGCCGGGAAGCACCGGTCCGGACGACGACCATCCTGGAGCCGGACCCGCATGAACGCGCACACGAACCGCACCCGTTGGGCCGTCCTGGCCGCCGCCGGCGCCCTGGCGGCCGCGCTGACGGTCGGGGCGGGCAGCCCGGCCCTCGCCACGACGCCCTCCGTCGGCACCTCGGCGGCGGCGAGCCCGTCCGCACTGCCGCCGCTGGAACCGGCGGCGCTCCGGGCCGCCCTCGCCCAGCGGCCCGCCGCCGACGTCTCCGCCGCGTTCCTGCGGGTCACCGGTTCCGCCGGGAGCTTCGAGGGCGGCTCGGGGGAGAGCGGGATGCGGGTCGACCCGCACGGCCGGTTCCGGATCGGGTCGATCTCCAAGGTCTTCACCACCACCGTCGTCCTCCAGCTCGCCGGCGAGGGCCGGATCGACCTCGACGGCGCCGTCCGGCAGTACCTCCCGGACTTCCCCTACGCGCCGGTCACGGTGGGGCAGTTGCTCAACCACACCAGCGGACTGCCCGGCGGCTCCGACGTGCCCTGGGGTGACGGCACCACCGGCTGGTTCGCCGAGCACCGGTTCGACTCGTTCACCCCCGAGGAGGTCCTCGCCACGATGGCCGGGCAGCCGCTGGGCTTCACGCCCGGAAGCGCCCAGCAGTACAACGGCATGAACACCTTCGTCGCCGGGCTGATCGTGGAGAAGGTCACCGGCCACCGCTACGCCGACGAGCTGCGCGACCGCATCGTCCGCCCGCTCGGCCTGCGCGACACCTCCCTCCCGGACGCCGACGACCCGCGGCTGCGGCACCCCGCGACCCGCCCGTACCTGACCGTCCCCGACGCGGACGGCGGCTCGCGCCGGGTGGACGTGACCGAGCAGAGCCCGTGGCCCTGGGCCGAGGGCGGCATGATCTCCAGCGCCCCCGACCTGGACCGCTTCATGACGGCGCTGTTCCGGGGCCGCCTCCTGGCACCGGCCCAGCAGGAGCTGCTGTTCACGGTCCCGGCGGTGTCCATGGCCGGACACGGCGGCCACTGCCCGGACGGCACGGCCTGCATGAGCACGGGCCTCGAACGACTCACGGCCGGCGGCATCGTGGTCTGGGGCAAGACCGGGTCCCGGCCGGGCTCCACCAGTGGCGTCTTCGCCACCCGGGACCTCGCCCGCGAGGTCGTGTACTCGGTCGACCCGACCGCGCTGAACGGCGCCGAGACCCCGTACCTCCTCGGGCTGCTGACCACCGCGTACGGCCTGGGGTCCAAGGGCTGACGTCCGTTCTCCACCGCTGGGCCGAGGGCGGGTTGGCTCGCACGGGGGAGGCGGACGGGCCGTGCGGTGGACGTGCGGCGGGGGTGGTGTCCGGGACGGTGGAGCCATGCTGATGGACATTCCGGTGGGCGACACCGAACGCCCCGTTCCCCGTTGGGCCCTGCGACTGGCCAAGGCCCTCCCGTTGATCGTGCTGCCGCACTGCCTGTGGCGGCTGCCGTTCGCCTTCGACTTCCGGATGGGCACCGTCGACCCGGCCGCCCCGCCCTACGTCTGGTGGGCCGCCCCGTACGTGATCGGTCTGAGCGTGGTCACCGAGGCGCTGACGCTGCTGACCCTGGGGCTGGTCAGCGGCTGGGGCGAGGTGTTCCCGCGCTGGGTGCCGGTGCTGCGGGGCCGGCGGGTGCCGCCGCTCGCGGCGCTCGTCCCGGCCGTGCTCGGGGGCCTGACCCTGGTGGCCCTCTTCGACGGCATGCCGCTCGCCTGGCTGGGCGTGTTCGCGGACGTCGGCTACAGCAACGGCTGGTGGATGCTCCTGGGCCGGATCTGCACCTCGACGGCGATGTTCTGGGGCCCGATCACCCTCGCCCTCGCCTGGGCCTACCACCACCGCCGCCGGCGGCCGGGCACCGCGTGAGTCCGCCCCCGCTCCGTCCCGCCCCGCTCCGTCCCGCCCCGCTCCGCCCCGCGCCGCGCGGGCGCGCGGGCCACTACGACACCTGGGCGGCCGCCCCGGCCCGTCCGGGCCTCACCACTGCGCCACCCGGTAGTCCTTGAGGAACACCCCCGACACCGGGTCCCCGGCCTCGCCGCGGACGATCGGGTCGTAGACCCGGGCCGCGCCGTCCACGATGTCGAGCGGGGTGCGGAACCCCTGGGCGGCGAGGTGGGCCTTCTTCGGGGCCGGGTTCTCGTCGGTGATCCACCCGGTGTCGACGGCGCACATGTGCACGCCCCGGGGGGCGAGTTCGGCCGCGCTGGTACGGGTGAGCATGTTGAGCGCGGCCTTCGCCATGTTGGTGTGCGGGTGCCGGGCGGTCTTGTTGCGGACGGCGAACCGGCCCTCCACCGCCGTGACGTTGACGATGTAGCGGGCGGGGTGCGGGGAGGCCAGCAGCAGGGGCAGCAGCCGGTCGCAGAGCAGGGCCGGGGCCAGCACGTTGACCAGCTGGGTCTCCAGGACCTCCGCCGGGTCGAGCGAACCGAGCACGGCGGACCAGGAGTTGGCGGGGGCGAGGTCGGGCAGCAGCCCGGACTCGTCGGTGAGGTCCAGCAACGACCCGGCGCCGGAGGAGAGCCGGGCGAGGCCGGCGACCGGCCGGAACCCGGGGGCGTGCTCGATCGCCCGGCGGTCGGCGGCGGGCAGGGCGTCCTGCTCGCCCGCCGCCAGTGGCGCGTACGACTCGGGCGGGCGGCGCAGGGTCTGGGCGGCGTTGTTGACCAGGATGTCGAGCGGGCGCCCGTCGGCGCGCAGCCGGTCGGTCAGGCCGATGACCTGGCGCGGGTCGCGCAGGTCGATGCCGACCACGCTGAGCCGCTCCCACCACTGCCCGCTGCCCTCGGCGGCGCGGAAGCGGCGGACGGTGTCCTGCGGGAACCGGCTGGTGACGATCAGCTCGGCGCCGTCGCGCAGCATCATCAGGGCGAGCTGGAAGCCGATCTTCACCCGCCCGCCGGTGAGCAGCGCCCGGCGCCCGCGCAGGTCGGTCCCCAGGGCACGGCGGGCGGTGTTGTCGGCCGCGCAGTCCGGGCAGAGCATGTGGTAGAAGCCGTCGACCGAGCGGTAGGCCTGCTTGCAGACGTAGCACTTGCGCGGGACCAGCAGCTCGCCGACCGGTCCGTCCGCGGCGGCCAGCGGTGCGTCCTCGCGGCGGGTCCGGCTGCCGGTCGCGGTGGTGGCGAGCAGGTCGGCGTCGGCCTGCCGCACGGCCTGCCGGGCCTCCTGGCGGCGGCGCTTGCGGCTCTCCATGACGAAGGAGCCGAGCTGCCGCTCGGCGTGCAGCCGGGTGCGGTCGTGGGCGGGGAGGGCGCGCAGGCGGCCGAGGGTGCGGCTGAACGCGGCGAGTTCCTCGGCGGTGAGGCCCGCCGCACCGGCGGCGTCGCTCGCCGGATGGATGGTGATCAGCTGGTGATGGTCGTCCCGGACCGTCATGTCCGCCCCCTCGTGCCGTACAGGTGGGAGGGACTGTAGTGGACGGTCCGGGACGATGAGATGCCAATTTCCGCTGGTGGCTGGTGGGCGGCGGACGCCGGGTCCGCGGCCGGGGCCGTCGCCGGGTGGGGCGTGGGCTCAGCCCGCGTACTGGCCGAGGATCTTCGCGAACTCGTACGGCTGCTGCGGGATGTTGGTGCACGTGGACAGCGAGCCGCCGGTGCAGGCGTTGGCGTCCCGGGTGGCGTCCCAGAAGGACACCATCCCGAGGTGGTTCTGCCGGGCGAAGGCCACCAACTGCTGCGCGTCGGCCTGGTTGTAGACCTGGTGGTCGTCGTTCTCGCCGATCATCGGCGTGACGCCGACCATGGCCCACAGCTGGGCGTCGGTCTTCGCCGGGTAGAGGGCCTTGAGCTGGCCGAACAGCGACTGCGCGGCCTGGACGGCGGCGTTGCCGTAGTCGGTCCCGCTCCGGTAGTAGTCCATCGCCATGATGTTGACCACGTCGACGGCCACCCCGGCGTCCCGGGCGGACTTGACGATGGCGACGCCCTCGGCGGTCAGGCCCTCCGGCAGGACGGGCAGGGTGAAGGAGACCTTGAGGCCCGGGTGGGCCTGCTGGAGCTTGGCGAGCGCGGCGGAGCGGCGGTCGTTGGCGGCGGTGTCGGCGATGGCCGCGCCCTCGATGTCGAAGTCGACGTAGCGCAGGTTGTAGGCGTTCACCACGGCGTCGTACTCGGCGAACAGCGGGTCCACCGTGGTGCAGGCGGCGGCGAGTTCGGTGCCGGCGGCGCCGCCGAAGGAGACCTTGACGTCGCCGCCGGCCGCGCGCAGCGCGTCCACCTGGTCCTTGGCCCAGGCGGTGCGCGGGTCGTAGGCGTTGAACCAGCTGGCCTTGCAGCCGACGCCGGTGACGAAGCCCATGGTGTAGCCCTTGAGGCCGCCGGCCTTGGCCAGGTCGGGCATCGAGGGGGTGGGCCAGGCGCCCATGTCGATGTACGGGGCGACCGGGAGCGCGACGTTCGGCGCCGGGGTGGTCGGTCCGCCGGTGGGCGTGCCGGTCGGGGTGCCGGTCGGGCTCGGCGGGGTCGAACTCGGCGGCGGGGTGGTCGGGTTGCCGCCGCCGGGGCCGGTCAGCGCGATGTCGTCGGCGAGGTAGCCGCCCTGGCCGTACCAGCCGTGCAGGTACACGGTGACGCTGGTGGTGGCGGGCCCGGTGGTGAAACTCGTGGACAGCTGCTGCCAGCCGGGGCCGCCGGCGGTCCAGGTGGCCGGGTCGGTGAAGCCGCTGCCGGTCGCGCCGAGGTAGACGTACTGCCCCTGCACCCAGGCACTCAGGGTGTACGTGGTGTCGGGCTGGACGGCGACGCTCTGGCCGCACTGCGCGGTGTCGCTCGCGCCCACCGCCCCCTTGAGTGCGTAAGTCCCGTTGTGCGCACCGGAGTTGACCACGCTCCCGGTGCCGGCGGAACAGCTCCAGGGGCCGACCGCGCCGCTCTCCAGGCCGCCGTTGGCGAGCAGGTTGCCGTCGGCGGCGCCGGCGTTCCCGGCGAGGACGGCCAGGCCGCCGGCGGCGAGCGCGGTGGCTGCGGCGAGGCTCAGCAGGGTGGTCCGGCCGGTGGGGCGGCGGTGCGTGGGGGCGTGCAGGAGCGCGCTGGGCATGGGGGTGCCTCTCGGGACGTGGTGGGGCCGCCCGCGCCGCGAGGGGGGAGACACGGGGCGGGCGGCGGCCTGGGGTGCTCCGGGCGTGGGGGAGCGCGGTGCGGGGGAGCGCGGTGCTGAGCATCAAACTGGACTAGACCAGCTGTGCACGTCAAGCACTTCCCGGCCCCGGACGCCTCACCGGGGGCAGGTTTTAGGAACGGTTAAGACGGCGACGGGGCGGGCTTCGAAAGGGACTTGACCTGGAGTGCACTCCAAGGTGAAAGCTGAGGGCATCGAACGCACCACCACGCGAACCACTGCTGCGGCCACCGCCACGGAAGCCGCGAAACCCACGATGGGAGCACCCTCATGCGCAACGCCCCGTTCGGTACCGGCGGCCCCGAGATCGGCGTCATCGGCCTCGGCTGCATGGGCATGACCTGGGCCTACGACATGGGGAGCCGGGACGACGAGAACTCCGTCCGGGTGATCCGGCAGGCGCTGGACCTCGGCGTCGGCCTGATCGACACCGCCGACATGTACGGCCCGTACACCAACGAGGAGGTGGTCGGCGCCGCGCTGGCCGGGCCGTACCGGGAGCGCGCCTTCCTGGCCACCAAGGTGGGCATCGTGCCGGGCGGTGCGGGCCAGCAGGAGCGCAACGGCCGGCCCGAGCACGTGCGCCGCTCGATCGACGAGAGCCTGCGCCGGCTGGGCACCGACCACGTCGACCTCTACCAGCTGCACCGGGTCGACCCGGACGTCCCGATCGAGGAGACCTGGGGCGCGTTCACCGAGGCCGTCGCGGCCGGCAAGGCCCGGAGCATCGGGCTCTCCGAGCCGACGGTCGAGGAGATCAAGCGGGCGCAGTCCGTGCACCCGGTGGCCTCGGTGCAGTCCGAACTGTCGCTGTGGACCCGGGACGTGCTGGCCGAGGTGCTGCCGTACACCGAGGAGCAGGGCATCGCCTTCCTGCCGTTCTCGCCGCTCGGCCGGGGCTTCCTGACCGGCGGCATCACCTCCTTCGACGAGCTGTCCGCCGACGACTTCCGCCGCCGGCTGCCGCGCTTCCAGCAGGACGCGCTGAAGGCCAACCTGGCGCTGGTCGAGAAGGTCCGGGCGGTCGCCGGACGGACCGGTGCCAGTCCCGCGCAGGTGGCGCTGGCCTGGGTGCTGGCGCAGGGCCGGTACGTCTTCCCGATCCCGGGCACCCGGACGCCGCGCTACCTGGTGGACAACGTGGGCGCGGCCGGGATCGAGCTCTCGGCGGCGGACCTGGCCGAGCTGGACGCGCTCCCGGCCGCGACCGGCGAGCGTTACTGAGGCGGCGCAGCGAGCGCGGGCGGTGCCGCGCCGGGGGTCGGTGGCCCGCCGGGAGCCGGTGCCGCGCCGGGAGTCAGCGCTCCATCACCCACACCAGCTGCCGTCCGGTCTCGCCCGGAGCCCGGACGGCGGTCTCGGCGACCCGGTCCAGCCGGTAGCCGAGCTTGCGCGGGACGGCCGCGCTGGCGCCGTTCGCCCGGTCGCAGCGGATCTCCACCCGGGTGATCCCGGGCAGTGCCAGCGCGGCCTCGGTCAGTGCCCCGGCCGCGGCGGTGGCGATGCCGCGGCCGACGTGCCCGGTGGCGACCCAGTAGCCGATCTCCAGCGCGCCCGGCCCGATCCGCCCGTGCAGGCCGAAGGCGCCGATCACGCCGCCGGGTTCGGCGTCCAGGCCGGCCAGGTACATGAAGTCGGTGCCGGCCTCCCAGGCGGCCGCGCCGGCCCTGGTCAGCTCGGCGGTCCGGGCCCGGGAGGGGGCCTCGGCCGCCCACTCCATCCAGGGCCGCAGGTGGTCCAGGTTGGCGCGGACGGCCCGGTTCAGCGCGGCCGCGTGGGTGCTGCGGCGGCGCCGCAGCCAGAGGCCGCCGGGCAGCCGCAGCCGTTCCGGCGGCCGCCCGGTGGTCACCGCCGCCACCGGCGGGGCGAGGCCGCAGGACCGCGACTGTGCTTGGCTCATGACGGCGATTATGTCCTTGGCCGGGACCTGTCACCATCCGGTGTCCCCCCGGTGGCGGGCGCGCCCGCCCGCGCCCCGGCGCGTCAGAGCCGGACCATCACCTCGTCGAGCTCCTTGCGCCGCAGGTCCGGCACGCGCGCCCCCTCGGCCGGGTAGCCGACCGGGATCACGTACGCCGCGCGCTCCTCCGCCGGGCGGTCGCACACCTCGTTGAGGAACTTCATCGGACTCGGGGTGTGGGTCAGCGTGGCCAGCCCGGCCTGGTGCAGCGTGGCCAGCAGCAGCCCGACGGCGATCCCCACCGACTCCTTGGTGTAGTACGGGCGCGGCGAGTCGGGGCCCTTGTGCACCTCGAACACCACGATCACGGCCGGCGCGTCCTCCAGGAACGGCTTGCGCCAGTCGGTGCCGATCGGAGCGAGGGCGGCCAGCCACTCCTCCGACGCCCGGTGGCCGTAGAACTCGCGCTCCTCGGTCTCGGCCGCCTCGCGCAGCCGCCGCTTGCGCTCCGGGTCGGTGATCACCACGAACCGCCAGGGCTGGACGTGCGCGCCGCTGGGCGCGGTGCCGGCCGTCCGGATCGCCCACTCGACGACCCCGTCCGGGAGCGGGCGGGTGGAGTAGTCGCGGACGGTCCGGCGCCGGGCCATCACGTCGTGGAAGGACCTGCTGCGGGCCTCGGCCTCGTGGGCGGGCACCGTCATGGGGGCGAGCGGGACGGTCGGGTGGGACGTCCCCGCCACGGCGCTGTCTGTGCTGTCAACCATGGCGGACAGCACAGCACATGACGGCCCCTCCGGGAAGAGGTACAGACCGATAGGTACAGACCGATAGGTACAGACCGGGAGGTAGAGACCAATCGCCGGGTCGGTGCCGGCTCAGAGCTCGTGCACCCGCCCGTCCCGGACCTCGATCCGGCGGTTCACCGACACCGTGTCCAGCATCCGCCGGTCGTGGGTGACCAGCAGCAGGGTGCCGGTGTACGAGCCGAGCGCGGACTCCAGCTGCTCGATCGCCGGCAGGTCCAGGTGGTTGGTGGGCTCGTCCAGCACCAGCAGGTTGACCCCGCGGGCCTGTAGCAGCGCCAGCGCGGCCCGGGTGCGCTCGCCGGGGGAGAGGGTGGCGGCCTGACGCAGCACGTGCACCGCCTTGAGGCCGAACTTGGCCAGCAGCGTGCGCACGTCCTCCGGCGCGAGTTCCGGCACGGCGGCCGCGAAGGCCTCCAGCAGCGGCTCACCGCCCAGGAACAGGCCGCGCGCCTGGTCCACCTCGCCGACCACCACGCCGGAGCCCAGCGAGGCGCTCCCGCCGTCCAGCTCCAGCCGGCCGAGCAGGGCGGCCAGCAGGGTGGACTTGCCCGCGCCGTTGGCGCCGGTGATGGCGACCCGGTCGGCCCAGTCGATCTGCAGGTCCACCGGGCCGAAGGCGAAGTCCCCGCGTCGCACGCTCGCCCCGCGCAGGGTGGCGACCACCGAGCCGGAGCGCGGCGCGGTGGCGATCTCCATCCGCAGCTCCCACTCCTTGCGGGGCTCGTCGACCACGTCCAGCCGCTCGATCATCCGCTGGGTCTGCCGGGCCTTGGCGGCCTGCTTCTCGGTGGACTCGGTGCGCATCGCGCGCCCGATCTTGTCGTTGTCGGAGGACTTGCGGCGGGCGTTGCGCACGCCGTTCTCCATCCAGCCGCGCTGCATCCGCGCCCGGGCCTCCAGCCCGGCCTTGGTGTCGGCGTACTCGTCGTACTCCTCGCGGGCGTGCCGACGGGCCACCGCCCGCTCCTCCAGGTACGCCTCGTAGCCGCCGCCGTACAGGTTGACCTGCTGCTGGTGCAGGTCCAGCTCCAGCACCTTGGTCACGGTGCGGGCCAGGAACTCGCGGTCGTGGCTGATCAGCACGGTGCCCGTGCGCAGGCCCTTGACGAAGGCCTCCAGGCGCTCCAGACCGTCCAGGTCGAGGTCGTTGGTGGGCTCGTCGAGCAGGAAGACGTCGTAGCGGGAGAGCAGCAGCGAGGCGAGGCCGGCCCGGGCGGCCTGGCCGCCGGACAGGGCGGTCATCGGCAGGTCCAGCGAGACCTTCAGCCCGAGCGAGTCGGCGACCTCCTCGGCGCGCTCCTCCAGGTCGGCGCCGCCGAGGTCCAGCCAGCGCTCCAGGCCGACGGCGTACGCGTCGTCGGCGCCCGCCCGGCCCTCGACCAGGCCCTCGGTGGCCTCGTCCAGCGCGGCCTGCGCGGCCGCCACCCCGGTGCGGCGGGCCAGGAAGTCGCGCACCGACTCGCCCTCGCGCCGCTCCGGCTCCTGCGGCAGGTGGCCGACGTTGGCGCTCGCCGGGCTCAGCCGCAGCGAGCCGCCCTCGGGGGCGTCCAGGCCGGCCAGCAGCCGCAGCAGGGTCGACTTGCCGGCACCGTTCACGCCGACCAGGCCGATCACGTCGCCGGGGGCGACGACCAGGTCCAGGCCGGAGAAGAGGGTGCGTTCGCCGTGGCCGGCGCTGAGGTCCTTGACTACGAGTGTCGCGCTCATGATGGGGCCGATTGTAGGAGGAGCGGCCCGTGCGACGGAAAAAGCGGGGGCCGCGGCAGTCCTGCCGCGGCCCCCTGATCACCCGGCCCTGATCACCGGGCCTTGATCACTTGGCCTTCTTCGAGAAGTACTCGAACATGTGCTGGGCCACGTCCTCCAGGTACGGACCGGCCTCGTAGGTGTTCGCGCCGTTGCCGATGGAGGTGTCGCTGACCAGCGCCGGCTTGCCGTCCTTGGTCGCGTACCAGCCGCCGCCGCTGCTGCCGCCGGTCATGTTGCAGCCGATCAGCAGCATCGCCGGGCGGCTCGGGTCGCCGGTCTTCTTGGACGGCTTGCCGCCGTCGCAGTGCTCCAGCTCCACGCCGTCGAAGGGCTTGCCCTCGGGGAAGCCGTAGTTGCTGACGGCGCCGACCTGGTCACGCGGGGCGTTGAACCAGAGCGGGACGGAACCGCCGACGGTCTCCTCCAGCGACTTGCCGCCCGGGTTGGGGTTGGAGACCTTGATGATGCCGAAGTCGTACTGGCTCCACGGGCCGCCCTTCTCCGGGTCGGCCTCGCCGGCCCACTGCGGCGAGACCATGCCGGAGGTGGCGGTCCACTCGCCGTACGGCTCGGCGTCCTCCAGCTTGGCCTGCTTGTTGCCGTTGCTCAGCACGCCGTTGCTGTTGAAGGCCGGGGCGAAGGTGATGTCGGTGTAGTACTTGTTGCCCTTGCCGCCGTGCAGGCAGTGGCTGGCGGTCCACACCAGGTTGCTCTTGCCCGGGTTGGCCGGGTCGGAGACGACGGTGCCGGAGCACACGTAGTCCTCGTTGCCGTCCTTGAAGAAGATCTTGCCGTTGACGTGCATGTTCTTCGGGAACGGGTGCGCCACGGGCTTGGCCGGGACCACAGCGGGCAGCTGGTCCGCGCCGCCGCCCGGCTGGGCCGCGGTGGGCTGGGCGGCGGTGGGCGCGCTGGTGGCCGACGCGGCGCCGGTGGGCTGCGCGGGCGGCTGGGTCGCCTCCGGGGCGGGCTGGGGCAGCGGCTTCGGCTTGGCCTCCAGCAGCTTCTGCAGGGTCCAGTAGCCCTTGACCGCCGGGGTGATCACGTTCGCCTGGGCCCACTTGTCCCAGTCCTCCAGCTTCCAGGTCTTCAGCTCTTCGAGCGTCGGAAGCTTGATCGGCGCCGCGCCCGGGGTGCCGGCGGCGCTGGCCGCGACGCTGGGAGCCGCGGTCACGGCCGGATCGGCGTTGTCGGGGCCGCACGCGGTGGCGACCACCATGGTCAGCGCGGCGACGGAGGCGCCCAGGACGGCACGGCCCGGCCGGGATATCGGTGACATGAGTTCAAATCCCCCTGTTGACTACCGCCATGCGACCCGATCCCCGGGTGCGGCCCGCTTCGGCCGCCGGCATGGCAGGTGAGGAGTCTGCCATGCGGCCGGGGGACTCCTGACATCCGCCCCTGACCGGGACGGGGACGGCACCGGATCGGCACCGGATCGGCACCGGGTCCCCGCCGGGTCCCCGTCGGACCTTCGTCGGGGCCGGGTCCCCGCCGCGACCTCCGTCGGGGCCGGGTCCCCGCCGCGACCTCCGTCGGGGGTGCGTCCCCGCCGCGGCCTCGGGGCCGGTAAATCGGTTGCGGGTGGCGTACGGGCTGCCTAACGTGGTCCGGGTCATCAGCCAGACAAGGAGAAGGCCGTTGCTCTACTGAGGTCCCGGGACACCGCCCCCGCCGCGCAGGCCCTGCTGCCGTTGCGCGGTGCGCGAGTGTGCGACCTCAGTCACGGCCCGTGGCGCTCCTCTTCGTGACGCCACCCCTTCGTTCTCCTCCGGCCGTCCCCGGTTCCGCACCCGCGGTGTCTCCCCGTGTTGCTCACCACCCCTTCGGCAACCACCCCGGGAGGCCTGTATGGCACACCAACCCACCACCACCGCCGTCCTCTGCACCGAGCTCTCGTTCGAGTGGCCCGACGGCAAGCCCGTCCTGGACGGCTTCCAGCTCGCCGTCGGCCCCGGCCGCACCGGCCTGATCGGTCTCAACGGCGCCGGCAAGTCCACCCTGATGCGGCTGATCGCCGGCGAGCTCACCCCCACCGGCGGCACCGTCCGGGTCGACGGCGAACTCGGCTACCTGCCACAGGGACTGACGCTCGACACCACATTGCGGGTGGACGAGGCGCTCGGCGTCCGCGGCGCCCGCGAGGCCCTGCACGCCATCGAGTCCGGCGACACCGACCAGCGCCACTTCGACGTGATCGGCGACGACTGGGACGTCGAGGAGCGCGCCCGCGCCACCCTCGACCGGCTCGGCCTCCACCGCCTCGGCCTCGACCGCACCACCGGCGAACTCTCCGGCGGCGAGGTGGTGCTGCTGCGGCTGGCCGCCCTGCTGATGGCCCGCCCCGACGTCCTGCTGCTCGACGAGCCCACCAACAACCTCGACCGGGCCGCCCGCGAGCGGCTCTACGAGACGGTGGCCGGCTGGAACGGCGTGATGCTGATCGTCAGCCACGACCGCGAACTGCTCCGGCACGTCGACCGGATCGCCGACCTTCGGGACGGCGAAGTCACCTGGTACGGCGGCGACTTCGACGACTACGAACGCACCCTCGCGGCCCAGCAGGAGACGGCCGAGCGGCTGCTGCGCAACGCCGAGGCCGACGTCCAGCGCCAGAAGCGGGACTTGGCCGAGGCCCGCGTCCGGCTGGACCGCAGCGCCGCGTACGGCAAGAAGCGCTCGGTCACCCGCAACGACCCGCACATCTTCGCCGGGATGCTCAAGCGCAAGGGCCAGGAGACGGCCGGCCGCCTCCAGGGCATGCACACCGAGCGACTGGAGGAGGCCAGGGCGCGGCTCGGCGTGGCCGAGGAGGCGGTGCGGGACGACGCCGAGATCCGGATCGACCTGCCGCGCACCGCCGTCCCGGCCGGCCGTACCGTGCTCACCCTGGACAAGGTCCGGCTGCCCTACGGCGCCACCGCCGACCTCGACCTGCGCGGGCCCGAGCGGATCGCCCTGGTCGGCCGCAACGGCGCCGGCAAGTCCACCCTGCTGCGCACCATCGCGGGCGAACTCGCCCCGCTGGCGGGGGAGGTCATCACCCCGGTGCCGCTGCGGTACCTCCCGCAGCGGCTCGACCTGCTGGACGACGAGCGCTCGGTCGTGGAGAACGTCAAGCTGTTCGCCCCCGGCACCGGGGACAACGCGGTCCGCGCCCGGCTCGCCCGCTTCCTGTTCCGCGGGGCCCGGGCCGACCGGCCCGCCGCCACCCTCTCGGGCGGCGAGCGCTTCCGCGCGACACTGGCCGCCCTGCTGCTGGCCGACCCGCCGCCGCAGTTGCTGCTGCTCGACGAGCCGACCAACAACCTGGACCTCGCCAGCGTCCGCCAGCTCACCCAGGCGCTGGCCGCCTACCGGGGGGCGCTGATCGTGGCCAGCCACGACCTGCCGTTCCTGCGCGGCCTGGGGCTCACCCGGTGGCTGGAGCTGGACGGCGAACTGCGGGCGGTGGAGCCGATGTAGCGCCTGGCATCGCTGCCGTGCCTGCCGTTGTTACTCCCGGTCGCCCTGGGCGCCCTGGTCGGCCCGGTTGCCCTGGGCGTCCTGCCGGCCCTGGGTGTCCTGTCGGCCCCGGGCGTCCTGTCGGCCCCGGGCGTCCTCGACGAGCATCCGGCGGGCCGTGCTCAGGGCCGAGTCCCTGAGCACGGCCAGCTCGTCCGGGGTGAACACCGGGGTGCGGACGTTCGGCGGGATGCCCGGTCCGTCGAAGGTGCCGCCGTTCCGGGTGAGGTACTTCTCGTTCGGCAGGCCGACCATCAGGTCCGGCGAGAGCTTCTTGATCATCACGTCGGAGAAGACGCCCTGGGTGTTCTCGCCGACCCGCAGCACCTTGGGGGAGCGGCCCATCATGGCCTGGGTGAAGGTCTCCGCCGCACTGGTGGAGATCGAGGAGGTGAGCACCGCCACCGGGCCGTTGAAGCGCGTGCCCGCCGAGGGGTGCACGGTGACCGGCTCGGGCCGGGTGAACTTCGCCGGGTCGGCCGGGTCGTTGCGCGCCACCTTCCGGTAGGCGACGTAGGGGCGGTCGGTGAGCCGGGCGGCGATGTGCAGCCCGAGCGCGTCCGAGCCGCCGCCGTTCAGCCGCACGTCGACGACCAGTCCGGCCGGGCGGTCCGGGCCGGCCAGCAGGGCGTCCAGCGCGCGGTCCAGCTCGTCGAGCTGGCTCTGGTGGCCGCCCGCGGCGTACCTGCCGAAGCTGCTCACCCGGAGGTAGCCGATGCCGTCGGGGAGCCGGCCCACGCCGAGCCGGCCGTTGGCGAAAGGCTGCTCCGGACCGGTGAGCCGGGCGGCCGAGGCCTGCCGGGCGCGGGCGGCCAGCTCCTCGGTCTCCTCGGTCGACCCGGGCCGCTGCCCGCCGAAGACCAACTCGGGGTGCCCGTCGACCACCCGGGCCAGTGAGGTGTGGGCGTCGCCGAGCGGGCGGAGCATGTCCACGAGGACGGCCTGCAACTGGTCGACGGTCGTCGTCGGGGTGATCGTGCGCCGCTTCTCGTCCCGGACGGCGTGCCAGTCGATGCCCTTGGCGGCGAAGAAGGGGTAGTTCTCCTCGAAGTTCTCCCAGAACCGGTCGAAGACCGCGAGCGGGTCGTTCGCAGCCGGCGTGGCGCACAGCGGCGGCAGGGCGTCCAGACGGTTGAGCGTCTTGCTGCCGACCCCGCCCTCCTCGTGCTCCACCGCTCGGTTCCGGCCCCGGGGGGTGAGCGTCAGGGCGTTGTCGCCCATGCCGTAGCGGGTGGTGCCGTCCGGTCCGGGTGCCGCGGTCCGCGTCCCGGTGATCCACCCCGGCACGCAGCTGTGCGCCGTCACGTCGTAGGTGGTGAGCCGGTCCCCGGAGACCGCGACCAGCAGGCCGTAGCCCTCCGTCCGCCAGACCCCGTCCAGCGGGTTCGCCCGCCCTTCCTGGGCCGCGGCCGCCCCCGGCGCCGCCAACCCCACCGCCGCCGCGAGCGCCACCGCCGCGGCCGCCGCCCTGCCCGTGCTCCTGCGTGTCATCTCCGGCCTCCGCCGAACCCCGGTCTCCCCCGCGGAACCCCTCCGCCACCGCTCCCGGCCGACGCTAGGGCGGGCCCACCGTCGGGGCGTCATCCGGCGAGCCGCACCCGCTTCCTCCTGCGGGCCCATCCGCTTCCTCCTCAGGGCCCATCCGGGGCCGGGAGGAATGGTCCCCGGTGGTCTCGACAGCGGACCGGTGCGCCGTCGGGCAGGAGTTCGCCGAGGCTGAAGGTCTCCGTGGCTGAAGGTCGCCGAGGCTGAAGGTCTCTGCGGCGGACGGGCGTCAGGCCTGCGGCGCGGGCCGCAGCCGGCCCGCGATCCGGGTCCCGAGCCGGTCCAGTCCGACGACGAGGGCGGCGAGCACCACGAACTCGACGGTCAGCAGGGCGATCTGGCCCCAGACGTAGCCGTAGCCCTTGGTGGTCGGGTCGAAGAAGAAGTAGGGGTAGGGCATCGGGTAGTCGTCGAACAGCGCGTTGCGGGCGAGCACGATCGCCGCGTAGCCGAGCGGGAAGCCCAGCCAGAGCGGTATGTCCTTCCAGGCCGCGGCGTTGCGGGGCTTGAGCACCAGCCAGTCGACGATCACCATGCCCGGCGTCACGTAGTGCAGGAAGAACGACGACCAGTGCGCCAGCCTGTCCGGCCCGCTCACCAGCCCGGGCAGCGGGTTGGCGCCGTGTTCGAGCAGGATGTGCGAGACCAGCCCGGTGATCAGGATGTACAGCGTGGCGGCGCCGCGCAGCCGGGGCGCGGGCGCGTCCACGGTGCCGCGCTTGAGCATCCAGTACACCGCGCCGATGAAGTAGCCGAACACGATCACGTTGCTCTGCACGGTGAAGTAGACCAGCGGCGCGGTTCCGAGGATCAGGCCGAGGCCCGCCGAGAGCACGATGCCCATGCGCCACCACAGCGCGGGCCGGGTCCGGACAGTCATGCGGCCACCAGTTCGTTCCAGGCGATACGGGAGGTATCGGAGGTTTTCGGGGGAAAACCGCACTCTACTCGCTGGTGACGATCGGGTGGAATCCACGTTCGATTTGCGCGGCGCCGAGGAAGCGGTTTGAGCGGGTGTCAGCCCGGCAGCACGAAGCCCGACTCGTACGCCGCGATGACCGCCTGGGTGCGGTCCCGGGCGCCCAGCTTGGCCAGCACGCTGCCGACGTGCGTCTTCACCGTCTCCGGGCTCACCACCAGTTGCCGTGCGATCTCGCCGTTGCTGAGCCCGGTGGCCATCAGTCGCAACACCTGGCCCTCCCGCTCGGTCAGCCGCCGGATCGGCCCCCGGCCCGCCCGGTCCGCCCGCTCGGCCTCCCGGCGCCGGTCCGCGCCGTGGCGCAGCGCGAGTTCGCGGACGGCCGCCGGGAACAGCAGCGAGTCGCCGCGCGCGACCAGCCGCACCGCCTGCACCATCTCCTCCGCCCGGGCCCGCTTCAGGAGGAACCCGGCGGCGCCCGCGCGCAGCGCGTCGTACACGTGGTCGTCGTGCTCGAAGGTGGTGACGACCAGGATGCGCGGCGGCGCGGCCATCCCGTTGACGAGCTGTTCGGTGGCCCGGATGCCGTCGATGCCGGGCATCCGGACGTCCATCAGCACCACGTCGGGGCGCAGTTCGCGCACCAGCGGGACGACCTCGGCGCCGTCGGCGGCCTCGCCGACCACGGTGAGGCCCGGTTCGCTGTCGATCACCACCCGCAGGCCCAGGCGGACCAGCCGCTCGTCGTCCGCGATCACCACCCGGATGCTGTCCGCGGCCCGGCCCACGCCTTCGTCCGCACCTTCGTGCTCGTTCACGTCGTCCCTCCCACCGGCAGCCAGACGGCCAGCCGCCACGTCGTTCCGTCCTCGCCGGGCCCCGCCGTGCTGCCGCCGTGCAGGGCCGCCGCCCGTTCCGCGATCCCGCGCAGTCCGCGTCCGCCGCCGGGGCGGCTCGGCCGGGCGGGGCCGAGCGGGTTGGTCAGCTCGATCTCCAGCCGGTCGCCGGCCAGCCCGACCCGGAGCCTGGCCGGCGCGGGCCCGGCGTGCCGCAGCACATTGGTCAGGCCCTCCTGCACGATCCGGTACGCCTCGCGGGAGACCGCCGCGGGCAGGTCGCCCAGCCCGGGCGCCAGCTCGCCGTCCACCGCGACCCCGGCCCGGCCGAGCTGGCGCAGCAGGTCGTCGAGCCCGCCGAGGGTGGGCCCGGACGGCTCGGCGGCCTCCGGGTCCTCCTCGCGCAACAGCCCGAGGACGGCGTCGAGTTCGGCGACGGCGCCCCGGGCGGTCTCCTCGATCGCCGCGAGCGCCTCGGCGGCGAAGTCCGGGTTGCTGCGCAGCACCCGGGCGGCGGCCGAGGCCTGGATGCCGACGGCGCTGAGCGCGTGCCCGACCGAGTCGTGCAGCTCGCGGGCCAGCCGGTTGCGCTGGGCGAGCACGGTGGCCCGGCGCTCGGCGGCGGCCACCCGCTCCTCGGGGGTCGGGCCGAGCAGGACGGGCGCCCAGCGGGCGAGCAGCGCCCCGCAGGCGGCGTTGGTGCCGACGATCAGCAGCAGCACGCCGAGGCCGAGGGCCGGGCCGGTGACCAGCCAGCCGGGGAAGTGCCGCTCCCACATCCGGACGAACTCCCTGGTCCCCGCGAAGCCGAGGACCAGGACCACCGCGAAGGGGGTGCCGGCCAGCGTCATCCCGGCGACCACCCCGCCGAACAGGACGTGCAGCACGTACCAGAGCGCGGTGCGTCGGCGGGCGGTCCAGGAGCGGGCCGGTCCGGTGGCGAGGTCCTCCGGCCGGGCCACCGCGCACAGCGCCCGCGCGGCCGCGCCCTCCAGGCCCCGCACCGTCGGCACCAGCGCGGTGACCGCGGCCATCGGCAGCGAGGTGAGCAACGACAGGACGTACATCAGCAGTTGGCGGGCGGGTGACTGGTCCGGGTCGAGCGCCCCGTACAGCACCACCGACAGCATCCAGTACGGCATCAGCAGCGCGCCGCCCAGCACCAGGTGCACCCAGCGCAGGCGGGCCCGACGCCCCAGCGCGGCCCCCGCCGCACGCCGCAACCGGCGGCCCACCCCCGTGATCACCCGCGCGACTCTACGGCAGCGGCGCGCCGGCGGGCGCCCCATTCGGTCAACGCCGTCGCCCCGACCGCCAGGACCAGCACCGAGGCCACCACCTGGGCGCTCTGCACCAGGGGTGTCAGCCCTGGCACGGCCGTCCGCAGTTCGGTCACCCGGGTCGTCGTCACCCCGAAGGCCACCAGCTGCCAGCCGCCCCAGCCGAACAGCGAGCCGGCCGCCGTCCACACCACCAGCAGCGGCCCGAGCACCCGGCGCCCCGGCCGGATCCGGAAGACCAGGACCAGCAGCGCCGCCGCCGCGGCCACCGCCATCACCGCGGCCACCCCGTCCATCACCGCCACGCCCCGGCTCCGGGCCTCGGCCATGTCCCGCGGAAGTCCGGCGGTGCCGCCGAGTGCCCAGTAGGCGCGGACCGCCGCGACGCCCGCGGCGAGCAGCGCGGCGACGCAGGCGAGGACGCGCTGCACGGTCAGGGTGGGGGAGCCGGGCAGGTCACCGATCCGCTCCCGCAGCAGCCCGGCCCAGCGCTGTCGGGCGTACAGGGCGAAGGCGGTGAGCAGGGCGAGGCCCTGGACGGCGAAGCCGCCGTACACGACGAGGAAGACCCAGTCGCCGATGCCCTTGTCGTCCGGGTCGCCGTGCTCCGGCCCGAGCACCAGGACGCTCAGCAGGTACAGCGGCAGTGCGATCAGGATCGTGCCGAGCAGCCCGGTCGCCACCCACATCGGGAACGCCACCAGTCCGGCCGGTGCCCGCCGCCCCCACGGCCGGGCGAACGCCAGCGCCAGCGCCACGGCGATCGCGTCCATGCCGAAGGTCAGCAGGTTCACCAGCCACAGCCGGTCCATCTCACCGGGGGCGTCCGACCCCACCGGGTGCCCGGTCAGCCAGAGCAGCTTCAGCGTCAGGTACGGCCCGGTCGCCGCCACCGCCGTCCACGCCGCCCCGGTCCGCACCGCGTGCTCGTTGATCCTCATGCCCCCACCGTCCCGCCGGGCCCCGCCCCGGGGCCTCCGCCCACGGTGCGATCCCGCTCCCCCCGGCGGGGGATCTCCGGCTCAGGCCGGTGCGAGGGCCGGGGCCATCCGGTGGATCACCCGGTCCTCCTCGTCGGTGCGGCCGTCCGGGTCGGCGACCAGCCCGAGCCGCTCGGCGAGCCGGCGCGAGGGCAGGTTGTCCGCGTGGATCAGGGCGATCACCGGGATGCCGGGGTGGCGCGGCAGCCCCTCGGCCATCGCCGCCCGGGCCGCCTCCGCCGCGTACCCCTTGCCCCAGGCGAACGGCCGGAACCGGTAGTAGAGGTTGAACACCCGCTCCCCGTCCAGGGTGTGCAGGTAGAGCCCGGCGAACCCGATCACCGCCCCCGGGTCCTCCCGGGTGGCGACGGCGCAGTACCCCACCCCGTCCCGCACCCAGTCGGCGACGAACCCGTCCAGCATCTCCTGCGCCTGGGCGATGTCCCGCTGCGGCCCGTTCGGGTTGTACCGGTTGGTCTCCGGATCCCCGTGGATCGCGAACACCGCCTCCAGGTCCCCCTCCTGGGGCCGCGTCAGCACCAGCCGCTCGGAGACGGCGACGATCGTGCGGGAGCTTCGGTCGGCGTGGTCGGTAGTGGTGGTCATGGCGCTTCCCCGTGTCTAGCGTAATAGGTCTAAGGCAAGATAGGCCATTACCACACCACCCGCCCACCCATTTCCGCCCGCCCACCCCCTACAGGATCGGCTCGCAGCCGACCGCCTCGCCCCCGACGGTGAGGAACTGCTTCCAGGCCTCGTCGGAGGTGGAGAACAGGCGTCCGAGTTGCCTGACCGTACCGATCCGGAAGTAGGTGGGGCGACCGTGGCAGGTCACCACGATCTCGTCCCGGGGAAGGGAACCCGCCCAGCGGGCTCGGCCGAATGCCGGCGAGGTGTCCCGGTCGGCGGCGTCCGGCCGGAGCCGGGGCTCGGTGGCGATGACGAGGGCGGAGGTGCCCTCGTGATCGCCGTCCGGCGTGATCTCGCACGTCCACAGCGGATCGGACCCGACGGTCACGGCCTCCTTGTAGCGCTTGTCGGCGGCGCGCAGGACGGTGATCCCCGGCAGGCCGCAGACGGCGTCGCCGTCGAGTTCCCGCTCGGTGCTCGCCGGGGTCAGCTCGCGCAGGGCGGGCAGCGGCGTCCTGCCGCAGCCGCGCTGGTCCGCCGTGCGATTGGCCGTCGACACGGCGAGCCGGGCGAGCTTCAGGGGGTCGAACTGGCCGCCGCCATAGGCGCTGACCTGGACCCACAGCCCGTTGGGACAGTCCGCGGGGAGCAACGCCCAGGCCTCCGAGTCGCGGACGGCACCGACCGCGCCGCCGTTCGCCGAGGCGGCGAACGTCCGGGCGCCGGAAGCGATCGGGAGGTGGAAGATGTCCTTGCTCTGGCCGAAGGACACCATGACGTGCCGATCGTCGCCGAACATCCCGCCGGCCACCATCACGGTGCATGTCGCCGTGACGCTGCTGTACGGCTCGGCGCTGACCTTGCCCGCCCCGAGCGCGTCGTTCAGCGCCTGCGAACTCACCGTGCCGTCGCACACGCTCTTTGGGCCGTAGTCGTTGGTCATGTCGTCCCGCAACAGAGCCCACCCGCCGATCCCCAGGCCAACCGCCGTCGCCGCCACCGCCAATGTCACGACCCCGGCCCGCACGCGCAGGGCGCGGGTGGTGAACCCCCGCCGGTCGAGCGCCGCGTCGACGTGCCCGGCGAGGCCTGCGGAGGCCTTGTCCACGCCTTCGCTTCCCATCGTGTGCTTGCCCCCTCGTCTGCTGTGCGATTGGTCGGACCGGTCAGACGATCGGCTCGCAGCCGATCGCCTTGCCCCCGGCGGCGAGGAACTGCTTCCAGGTCTCGGTGGTGTCCGGAAACGGTTCCCGGACGGTGATGTCGGAGTCCATCCGGAAGTAGGTCGGCTTGCCCTGGCAGGTCGCCACCACCTCCCTCTGCGTCATGGGGGAGCCCGCCCAACGCGAGCGGCCGAACGCCGGCGACGCGTCCTTCTCGGAGAGCGGGCCGCGAACCCGGGGCTCGGTTCCGATGGAGAAGGAGATCGCGGAACGGCCCTGGTCCGTGCTGATCCGGCAGACCCACAAAGGGTCGAACGCGGTGTTCACGTTCTCCTTGTAGCCCTTGCCCCCGGCCGCACCGGAGGCCGTGAACCCGGGCAGGCCGCAGATCGAGGCCGGATTCAGCTCGTGCTCCTGCCCGGGCTGTGACAGCTCGTGCGGAGCGGGGAGCGACTTTCCGCATCCCTTGTCCGCGGCGAGGCCGTTGGCCGCCGCCACGGCGAGGCGGGCGAGCTTCCCGGAGCCGGGCCCGTCGGGGCCGCCCGACTTGACCTCGACCCGCAACCCGTTGCCGCACCCCTCGGGGAGGAGTGCCCAGGCCCGGTCGTCGCGAGCTGCCCCGGTCGCGCCGCCGTTCGCCGAGGCCGCGAACAGCCGGTCTCCCGATTCGGCCTGGTAAGGGCCGAGGTCGTCGGCCTGAAGGACCTGCACGAAGACGGCCCGGTGGCCGCCGAACATCCCGTGGCTCACCGTTGCCGTACAGAACGCTCCGCCACTGGGCGACTGCCAGGCACCGTTCGTCTCGCTGCCGACGGGGCCGGACCCGAGCGCGTCGTTCAAGGCCGCCGAGCTCACCGCACCGTCGCACACGCTGTCCGGCCCGAACGTGTTGCTCAGGTTGTCCGCGAGGAAAGCCCCCACTCCGGCCGCGACCGCCGCCACCGCCACCATGGTGACCGCCGCCCGGGCCCGCAGCGGCCAGGTGGTGAACCCCTTCCGGTCGAGCGCGGCGTCGGCCTTGTCGACCAGCCCCTTGGAGACCTCCTGCTGTCCTTCCGTCATGCGATCACCCCTTTCCGAAGGCCGCGGTGTGGGCCTGGGTGATCGACGTCTGGTAGTGGACGTTCGCCGAGTCCGCCAGTTGACCGAGAAGGAGGTCGCGATCCGGCACACCGAACTGGTGGGCCTTCTCCATGAGCATGGCCTGCACCTGGGACTGGCCCATGGTGTAGAGCTTGCTCAGGTCGCCCTGCGCCTTGGTGTCGATCTCCGAGTTGACCTTGGCCGCCCATTCGGACGTGGCGACATCGACGTAGCGCTGGGCTATGTCACCCACCGGCAGCCAGCTGGCGCCCGGCAGCATATTCGCCACCGTGCCGACGTAGTGGTAGTCCATCTTCGCTTTCCAGTTGACCTTGAACTGCTCGTCGGACTTGTGGTCGGTGATGGTGTCCGCCTGGACGGCGTCGAGTGCGCCGAGCGCCTTGCCGGCTTGGTTGACGAGGCCTTCGAACTTCGGATCCGGCCGGCCGTTGACGTCCCTGAACGCCTCCGGTCCGTACTCGGCCATCCGCCGGGCCACCTCCTGGGTCTCGGCCAGATGGATCAGGGCGTACGACTCCGGATCCTCGGCGGTGCCGCGGATCACCCGGAGCAACTGCTCGCGAGTGGTGCTCAATCCACCGGGTTCGGAGGGGCCGGGAAGGTCCTTGCTGAGGATGTCGTGGGTGTCGGCGACGTACTCGCTGACCATGGTGGCCATGGGGCGGCGGAGCCCCGAGTACATGGCGTTCTCGTTGCCCGCCTTGTCCCCGCCCAAGGTGGAGAGCGCGGTGTCCATGATCCGCGTCATCGTCGCGTCGTGCGGGCGTACTGGCGGCTGGCCGGGGCCGTGACCGGTCGCGGCGGACTCCAGCATCTCCGCGAACATCCGGTGGGAGGTGTCGCGCAGGACGCTCTGGGGGAGCCTGCCCTCCTGGCCCTCGTCGAGCCAGGTACGGTCCTTGAGCAGGTGGACGAGGTTCTGGTTCTTGCTCGGGTCGAGGAATTCCTGGGTCGTCGCCACGTCGCCCTTCATCATCCTCAGCAGCGGGGCCAGAGGGTCGCCCTTCCGGGGGTCGTCGATCCAGCCGGGGCCCCACAGTTCCTCGCCCTTGACCTTGCTGGAGGCCTCGAAGTCGAGCAGGTCGGTGCCGACCCTGCGCACGAAGGCCTTGTCGAAGTCCCCCTTCGCCTCCATCAGCGAGGTCAGTGCCGGGTAGTTGTCGTTCCACCCCGCCGCCGAGCCGCCGGGGCGGCGGGCCGCCGCGAAGAGCCGGTCCTCCCACTCCTTGCCCATCCCGCCGTCGCGGGTGGCGCTGGCGAGGGCGACGGACAGGTTCTTGTAGACGTCCTGGTAGCCCGCGGCGTTGTGGTTGCCGTGGGCGAGGCCGTCGTAGACCTTGCTGTACTCCAGCAGGGCCTCGGGGCCGGTCTTGCCGCCGGCGTTGAGGCCGTTGAGCAGGGTGGTGGAGAAGTCCTTGTTCTCCGCGTTGGCGGCCATCAGGGCCTGCAGCTGCTTGAGCTGGTCGTCGGAGAGGCTGCCGGCCTTGGACATCAGGTCCGTGGCCCGCTTGGCGTCGGCGACCGGACCGGCGCCGCCCGGGGTGGGGTTGAAGGCGGTGGTGCTGGTGCCGATGTCGGCCTGGAGGTCGACGGTGGCCCGCTGGTCGGCGGCGGTGGCCTTCGCGACGGCCTTGCCGAGCCGGTCCGACAGCGCCTGGGCGTTGGCCCGGATGGTGCGTTCGGCCTCGGGGTCGTTCCGTGACTCCTTCGGTACGGTCCAGTTGACCGCACCGTCCGCGGTGACGCTCAGGGTGGTGTCGGCCTGGGCGTCGTGGAGTGCCGTGTCGAGGTCGCGGCGGGCGGCGGCGAAGTCCTCGGCGGCGGTCTTCATGATCGCGGCGAGGGCGGTGGCGACGGCCGAGGCCTGCTTGAAGTCGCCGTCGATGCCCTGCATCGCCTTGGTCGCCTCGTCGGCGGCGTCGCCCGTCCAGCCGGCCCGCTGGGCGGTGCTGGTGAGGTCCTTGGCGACCCGGCCGTCCATGGAGGTGAGGGCCTTGGCCACGCCGGCCCAGGCCTCGGCGGCCTCGTTCACCCCGGAGAAGTCGGCTTCGTGCAGTTCCTTGAAGGACACCATCTCTTCGTTCCCCCTTGCCTTCTACCGACCCGGACGGAAGCCGGCGGCGATGGCGGCTTCGTTGGACTGGTAGTACTGCTGTGTCCGGTCGAGGTTGTTGGCGGCGCTGCCGAGCTTGCCGTGCAGGGTCTTGCACTGCTGCAGCCAGCGTTCGGTGCTGCCGGTGAGGGCGCCGCCGAAGGAGAAGCCGCGGATCCTGGTCGACGCGGTGCTCGCGTACTCGGTGAGGCTGTGCGCGCCCGCGCCCGCCTTGCCGTTGGCGTTGTCGAGGTCGGTGGCGATCTGGCGGGCTATCGCGGCCGAGGCGGTGAGCTCGTACGGGGTGTCCAGCCGGGTGGTGGCCTTGCCGGGCGGCATGAGGGGGAGCGGCGGCACGGTGGTGTCGCTCGGCTGTGCCGGATTGGCGTACGGCGACTTCGCGGCGTACGTGGACGCCGGGCCCGGCATCGGGTCCTTGGCCGGTGCGACCGGTCCCGTGACGAAGTTCGGGCTACCCATGTGCGGAAATCCTCCCCATTCGGCGATGCGGCCGCTCCCCTGCGGCATGACGACCGTACAGGGGGGCACCGTCAGTGCACTGACCCACCCTCCGTCATTCCGGGTGTGCGGGGAGTGGCCGGTCTCAGCGGGGCGCGGCCGAGGGGGAATTGGCGGTTCGGCGCGAGGGCGGAGGTCTTGTTACCGGCGAGTCGCTTGCCTATCATCCCGAGTGTTACAGCTTTACTGTCAAACCCGTCGGGAAGGGTTCAGCTGCCAGTGGGTGACGCGAGCGGTGCGCCGGAGGCCGGGGGGCCGCTGGCGGGTGTGCGGGTGGTGGAGCTCGCCGGGATCGGGCCGGGGCCCTTCGCGGCGATGCTGCTGGGGGACCTCGGGGCGGACGTGGTGCGGGTGGACCGGCCGGAGCCCTCGCCGCTCGGCATCGATCCGGCGTACGACCTCAGCAACCGCAACAAGCGCTCGGTGCTGATCGACCTGAAGTCCCCCGAGGGCCCCGGGCGGGTGCTGGACCTGGTCGAGCGGGCGGACCTGCTGATCGAGGGCTACCGGCCCGGTGTCGCGGAGCGCCTCGGCGTCGGGCCGGAGGTGTGCCTGGCGCGCAATCCGGCGCTGGTGTACGGGCGGATGACCGGCTGGGGGCAGCACGGCCCCAGGGCGGCGACCGCCGGGCACGACCTCGGGTACGCGGCGGTCGCCGGGGTGCTCGGGATGGTGGCCGCGCCGGGCGGGGCCGAGGAGGCCCCCGGCATCCCGGCCAACCTGCTGGGCGACTACGCGGGCGGCTCGCTCTACCTGGCCGTCGGCCTGCTCGCCGGTCTGCACCACGCCCGGGCCACCGGCACGGGCCAGGTGGTGGACGCCGCGATCGTGGACGGCGCGGCGCACCTCGGCAGCATGCTGTGGGGCCTGCTGGCGGCCGGTCACTGGCAGGACCGCCGGGGCGTCAACCTGCTCGACGGCGGCGCGCCGTTCTACGCGCTCTACCGGGCGGCCGACGGCGGGCACCTGGCCGTCGGCGCGCTGGAGCCGCGCTTCTACGCCGAGTTCGCCCGGCTGCTGGAGCTGGGCCCGGACGCGCCCGGCCAGTACGACCCGGCCCGCTGGCCCGAGCTGCGGGCCCTGATCGCCGCCCGCTTCGCCACCCGGACCAGGGCCGAGTGGGAGGCCGTCTTCGCGGGCTCGGACGCCTGCGTGGAACCGGTGCTGACGATGCGTCAGGCCGCCGTGGACGGACACCTGTCGGCGCGCGGGACGTACGTCGAGGCGGACGGTGTCACCCAGCCCGCCCCGGCCCCGCGCTTCTCCGCGACCCCCGGCGCCCTGCGCCGCCCGCCGGCCCGCCCGGGCGCGGACACCGGCGAGGTGGCCCGCGACTGGGGCGTCCCCTCCCTGGAACCCGGCGCCCCCTCCCCGGAACCCGGCGTCCCGCCACTCGGCCCCGGCATCCCGTCCCCCAACCCTTCGGCAGAGCAAGGAGAGTAGCGTTGCAGCGCGAGATCTTCACCGAGCAGCACGACGACTTCCGGGCCACTGTGCGGGCCTTCCTGGCCAAGGAGGTGCTGCCGCACTACGACCGCTGGGAGAAGGCCGGCATCGTCGACCGCTCCGCCTGGCTCGCGGCCGGCCGCCAGGGCCTGCTCGGCCTCGCCGTCCCCGAGGAGTACGGCGGCGGCGGAACACCGGACTTCCGCTACGCCGCGGTGCTGGCCGAGGAGTTCGCCCGGGCCGGCGCCTCCGGCCTGGCGATCGGCCTGCACAACGACATCATCGGCCCGTACCTCACCTCGCTCGCCACCGAGGAGCAGAAGCGCCGCTGGCTGCCCGGATTCTGCTCGGGCGAGCTGATCACCGCGATCGCGATGACCGAGCCCGGCACCGGCTCCGACCTCCAGGGCATCCGCACCCAGGCGGTCGACGAGGGGGACCACTACCTGCTCAACGGCGCCAAGACCTTCATCTCCAACGGCATCCTCGCCGACCTGGTGATCGTGGTCGCCCGCACCACCCCCGAGGGCGGCGCGCACGGGCTGAGCCTGCTGGCCGTCGAGCGCGGAACGCCCGGCTTCGAGCGCGGCCGCAACCTCGACAAGATCGGCCAGAAGGCCCAGGACACCGCCGAGTTGTTCTTCGAGGACGTCCGGGTGCCGAAGGAGAACCTGATCGGCGAACTCAACGGCGGCTTCGTCCACCTGATGCAGAACCTCGCCCAGGAGCGGCTCACCATCGCCGCCGCGGCGATCGCCGGCGCCGAGTACCTGGTCGAGATCACCACCGACTACGTCAAGCAGCGCGAGGCCTTCGGCCGTCCGCTCGCCAAGCTCCAGCACGTCCGCTTCGAGATCGCCGAACTGGCCACCGAGTGCGCCGTCACCCGGGCCTTCGTGGACCGCTGCATCACCGAGCACGACCGCTGGGCGCTCACCCCGACGGACGCCTCGATGGCCAAGTGGTGGGCCACCGAGCTGCAGAAGCGCACCGCCGACCGCTGCCTCCAACTGCACGGCGGCTACGGCTACATGAGCGAGTTCCCGGTCGCCCGGGCGTTCACCGACGGCCGCATCCAGACCATCTACGGCGGCACCACCGAGATCATGAAGGAGATCGTCGGCCGTTCCCTCCTCGGCTGACCGTTCCACCCCCGAGCTTTTGGGCGACCCCGCTCACCCCCTGCCCCGAAACCCGCTGAAAGGCGTTCCACCGTGACCACCGAAGCGTACGTCTACGACGCGATCCGCACCCCGCGCGGCCGGGGCAAGGCCTCCGGCTCGCTGCACGGCACCAAGCCGATCGACCTGGTCGTCGGACTGATCCACGAACTGCGCAACCGCTACCCCGGGCTGGACCCGGCCGCGATCGACGACATCGTGCTCGGCGTGGTCAGCCCGGTCGGCGACCAGGGCTCCGACATCGCCCGGATCGCCGCCATCGCGGCCGGCCTGCCCGACACCGTCGCCGGCGTCCAGGAGAACCGCTTCTGCGCCTCCGGCCTGGAAGCCGTCAACCTGGCCGCCGCCAAGGTCCGTTCCGGCTGGGAGGACCTCGTCCTGGCCGGCGGCGTGGAGTCGATGTCCCGGGTGAAGATGGCCTCCGACGGCGGTGCCTGGTTCGCCGACCCGATGACCGCCTACGAGACCAATTTCGCCCCCCAGGGCATCGGCGCCGACCTCATCGCCACCATCGAGGGCCTCTCCCGCACCGACGTGGACGCCTTCGCCGCCGAGTCCCAGGCCCGCGCCGCCAAGGCCCAGGCGGACGGCCTGTTCGACCGCTCGGTCGTCCCGGTGCGCGACCGCAACGGCCTGGTCGTGCTGGAACGCGACGAGTTCATCCGCCCCGGCACCACCGTCGAGACCCTGGCCGGCCTCAAGCCCTCCTTCGCCGCCATCGGCGAGGCCGGCGGCTTCGACGCCGTCGCCCTCCAGAAGTACCACTGGGTCGAGGCCATCGACCACGTCCACCACGCGGGCAACTCCTCCGGCATCGTGGACGGCGCGGCGCTGGTGGCCATCGGCAACCGCGAGGTCGGCGAACGGTACGGGCTGCGCCCGCGCGCCCGGATCGTCTCCGCGGCCGTCTCCGGCTCCGAGCCGACCATCATGCTCACCGGCCCCGCCCCGGCCACCCACAAGGCGCTCGCCAAGGCCGGGCTCACCGCCGCCGACATCGACCTGGTCGAGATCAACGAGGCCTTCGCCGCGGTCGCGCTCCGCTTCATCCGCGAACTCGGCTTCCGCCACGACCAGGTGAACGTCAACGGCGGCGCGATCGCGCTCGGCCACCCGCTCGGCGCCACCGGCGCGATGCTGCTCGGCACCGTGATCGACGAACTGGAGCGGCGCGACCTGCGCTACGGCCTGATCACCCTCTGCGTGGGCGGCGGCATGGGCATCGCCACCATCGTCGAGCGCATCTGAGCCCGCCCGTCGCCCGCCGCCACCCCTCCTGGGACACGCCGGGCGTGGCACCTCCTCCGCAGACCGGTAGACCTGGAGACCGTGAACCCATGAGCGACACCACCACCATCCGCTGGGAGCAGGACCAGGACGGCGTGGTCACCCTCGTCCTCGACGACCCCGCCCAGTCCGTCAACACCATGAACGAGGCCTTCGCCGCCGACTTCGAGACCGTCGTCGCGCGGCTGGCTGCCCTGGCGTCCTCGGACGCGCTGCGCGGCGTGGTGATCACCTCCGGCAAGAAGACCTTCTTCGCCGGGGGAGACCTGCGGATGCTCTCCGCCGCCCGCCCCGAGGACGCCGCGGCCGTCTTCGAGAAGTCGATGCGGATCAAGCGCTCGCTGCGCACGCTGGAGACCCTCGGCAAGCCGGTCGTCGCCGCGCTCAACGGCAGCGCGCTCGGCGGCGGTCTGGAGATCGCCCTCGCCTGCCACCACCGGATCGCGCTGAACACCCCCGCCGGCCGGATCGGCCTGCCCGAGGTGACCCTCGGCCTGCTGCCGGGCGGCGGTGGCGTGGTCCGTACGGTCCGGCTGTTCGGCATCACCGACGCCCTGCTGAAGTTCCTGCTCCAGGGCCGCCAGTACCGTCCGGCGCAGGCGCTGGAGCACGGACTGGTGCACGAACTGGTCGACACCTCCGAGGAGCTGGCCGCCCGGGCGCGCGCCTGGATCGAGGCCAACCCGAGCGCCGTCCAGCCCTGGGACGTCAAGGGCTACCGGATCCCCGGCGGCACCCCGGCCACCCCGGCCTTCGCGGCCAACCTCCCCGCCTTCCCGGCCAACCTGCGCAAGCAGCTGAACGGCGCGCCCTACCCGGCCCCGCGCAACGTCCTGGCCGCCGCCGTGGAGAGCGCCCAGGTGGACGTCGACACCGCGATGTCCGTCGAGGCCCGCTACTTCACCGAGCTGGTCTGCGGACAGACCAGCAAGAACATGATCCAGGCGCTGTTCTTCGACATGCAGGCGGTCAACTCCGGCGCCGGACGCCCGAAGGACGTCGAGAAGCGGCCGGTCCGCAAGGTCGCGGTGCTCGGCGCCGGGATGATGGGCGCGGGCATCGCCTACGCCTGCGCCAAGGCCGGCATCGACGTCGTGCTCAAGGACGTCAGCGTCGAGGCCGCCGAACGCGGAAAGGCCTACTCCGAGGGGCTGCTGAACAAGGCCGTCGCGCGCGGGCGCTCCACCGAGGCCGGGCGCGACGAGCTGCTGGCCCGGATCACCCCCACCGCCGAGGCCGCCGACCTGGCCGGCTGCGACGCGGTGATCGAGGCCGTCTTCGAGAACACCGAGCTCAAGCACAAGGTGTTCCGGGAGATCGAGGGCGTGGTCGACGCCGACGCGCTGCTCTGCTCCAACACCTCCACCCTGCCGATCGGCGTGCTCGCCGAAGGCGTCGAGCGCCAGGGCGACTTCATCGGGCTGCACTTCTTCTCGCCGGTCGACAAGATGCGGCTGGTCGAGATCATCCGCGGCCCGCGGACCGGGGACGAGGCGCTGGCCCGCGCCTTCGACCTGGTCCGGCAGATCGACCGGACCCCGATCGTGGTCAACGACTCGCGCGGCTTCTTCACCTCGCGGGTGATCGGCCAGTTCCTCAACGAGGGCGTCGCCATGGTCGGCGAGGGCGTCCACCCGTCCAGCATCGAGCAGGCCGCCGCCCAAGCCGGCTACCCCGCCAAGGTGCTCTCCCTGATGGACGAGCTCACGCTCACCCTGCCGCGCAAGATCCGGGACGAGTACCGGCGCTCGGTCGAGGCCGTCGGCGGCACCTGGACGCCGCACCCGGCGGACGCGGTGGTCGACCGGATGGTCGACGAGTTCGGCCGCCCCGGACGCAGCGGTGGCGCGGGCTTCTACGAGTACGGCGAGGACGGCAGGCGCGGGCGGCTCTGGCCGGGGCTGCTGGAGCACTTCCCCGCAGGGGCGGCGGACGTCCCCTTCGAGGACCTCAAGGAGCGGATGCTGTTCAGCGAGGCGCTGGACTCGGTGCGCTGCCTGGAGGAGGGCGTGCTGACCTCGGTCGCCGACGCCAACGTCGGCTCGATCCTCGGCATCGGCTTCCCGGCCTGGACGGGCGGCGTGTTCCAGTACATCAACGGCTACGAGGGCGGCCCGGCCGGCTTCGCGGCCCGCGCCCGCGAACTCGCCGCCGCGTACGGCGAGCGGTTCGCGCCCCCGGCGCTGCTGGAGCGGGTGGCGGCCGAGGGCAGGACCTTCACGGACTGACCGGCCGCCGACCTGCTCGGATCCCGGTGGGGCCGTGCGCCGCACGGCCCCACCGGGCCTCCGCCCCTACCCGTACCCCTACGCCTGTACCTGCTCCTGGGCCTGTACCTGCTCCTGTTCCTGCCCTTGCTCCTGGCGCAGTTCCTCGCCCAGTTCCTCCCGCAGGTACCGCTGGAAGGCCGTGACCAGCGCCTGCGCCACCATCGGCTGGATGTGGTCCGTCAGCGCCCGCATCCGGGCCAGCTCCTGGGGCGCGGGCTCGCTCTCCCGGTACGGCTTCCACACCGTCTCGCGGAACAGCCGCTGCAACTCCCGGGCCGTCGCCCGGCTGTGCTCCACGACCACCGACCGGGCGGCCAGCAGCGTCTCCAACGGGATCGGCACGTCCAGGATCCGCACGCCCAGCGGCAGCAGTCCGGGATCCACCCGGAACACCTCCGGATCCCCCGTCCGCTCCAGCGCCCCCATCGCGGCGAGCCGCCCGACCTGCTCCTCCGTCAGCCCCCGCCCGGCCCGCCGCTCCAGCTGAGCCCTGGTGGCCTCCTCCGGGGCCTCCGGCGTCCAGGACGCCACCAGCGCACGGTGGATCGCCAGGTCCAGCGGTGAGCTGTCCTGCGGCAACCGCGCCAGGTACCGCTCGATCGCCGCCAGCGTCAGCCCCTGCCGCTGCAACTCCTCGATCAGCTCCAGCCGGTCCAGGTGCGCCGCCCCGTACAGCCCCACCCGCCGCGGCCCCAGTTCCGGCGGCGGCAGCAGCCCCTTCGTCCCGTAGAACCGCACCGTCCGCACCGTCACTCCGGCCCGCGCCGCCAGCTCGTCCACCGTCAGCCGCAACCCGACCCCCACCCCGCCGTGCTCCCCCACCCGCCGCCTCCCGCGCTGGCACACTCCTGCTGTGACAGCAGCAGTGTGACAGTGCCCGTCGCCCCGGGTCCATCGGTGCACCGGCTCAGGAGGGCGGTCGGCGTCCGGTGGCGAGGCCGCGGGCGTAGCGGCGGAGCAGGTCGTGGGGGTAGGCGTACCGGCGGGGCGCGGGGGAGACGAGCAGTCCGACGTCCACCAGGGCCTCGGTGAGCACGCTCGTCTCCGCCTCGGGGCGCTGCCGGCGATCCTCTACGTGATGTCGGTCGTGTCGACCGTGTCGGTCTTGCCGCCGCTCCGACAGCGCTGGGCCGGCGGGCTGCCGGTGGGGAGCATCGGCGCGGTGCGGGCTCCGCGCCCTGTGGGTCAGGCGAGGGCGGCGTGGTGGCGGCGGGTGACTTCGGGGTGGGCCCTGGTGTAGCCCTTCCACTCGTTGAGGCCGAAGTCGGCGAAGAGCGGGTTGGCCGGGTCCTCGGTGGCGCCGGGGGCGTGGTGGGCGAGCGGGAAGTCGAGCGGCTCGATGTGGGCGTCGAGGCGGGGGTTGTAGAAGAACGGCACCGAGAAGCGCTCGCGGGCGCCGGGTGGGCTGACCACGCGGTGGCTGGTGGCCTTGAGGTAACCGTCCGTGGCCACCTCCAGCAGCTCGCCGAGGTTGACGACGAAGGCGCCGTCGAGCGGCGGGACGTCCAGGAAGGTGCCGTCCGCACGCTCGACCTGGAGGCCGCCGACGGTGTCCTGCAGCAGCAGGGTGATGAAGCCGTAGTCCTTGTGGGTGCCGACGCCCTGGCCGGTGCCGTCCGGGGCGCTGCCGGGGTAGCGGACCAGCTTGAGGCGCAGGTGGGGGTGGCCCGCGAAGGCCTCGTCGTAGAAGTCGGGGCGGGCGCCGATCGCGGTGAGCAGCTCGTGCAGCAGGCGGCGGGCGACCCCGCCGAGGTGGTCGATCCAGCCGAGCGCGGCGGTGCGCAGCTCGGGGAGCGCCTCGGGCCACTGGTTGGGCCCCTCCAGCCACCAGTACGGGGGCTCGCCGGTGCCGGGGACGTGCGGGGGCAGCTCGGCGCCGATGTCCAGTTGGTCGCGCCAGTCCTGGCTGCCGCCGGTGCGCTCGTCGCCGGTGCGGGTGTAGCCCCGGTAGTGGGGGGAGTTGAGGTTGCTCACGGCGAGCCGGTCGGCCTCGGGGAGTGCGAAGAAGGCGCGCATGGCCCGGGCGAGTGCGGTGGTCTCGTCCGGGGTGACACCGTGGCCGACGAGCTGGAAGAAGCCGACGCCGGTGGCCGCGTCGCGGAGCTCGTCGTGCAGGCGGCGACGGTCCTCCGGGCTGCCGTCGGCGAGCGACAGGTCGATCACCGGGAGGGCGTCCGCCGGGGCGGAGTCGGTGCCGGTCTCGGATATGGGCGTGTACTGCTGCGTCATGTGTGACATCCGCTGGGTCTCGTCCCGGCTGGTCCCGGTGGTCGACCGGGGACGGCCGGAGCAGCGCCTGGTGCGGCGGGTGCTCGGGGAGCCGGGAGGTGGTGGCGGCCGGGCAGGGGTCGCCGGTGAGGGTGGGTGGCGCGAGGTTCAGCCGGAGCGTCGACAGGACATGGTCGTCACGCGGAGCAGGTCCACGTGGCGGCGGCGAACAAGGATGAGCACCTCACCAGCCTAATTGACCCGTTCTGGAGCAGGCGAGCCCCGTGCAGCGGAGGGCAACTCGCCACTTGTCGGTGATCTATCAAGTTGTGCGGAGTGGGTGCCGAGCGCGGGCGATGGCGGCTCCTTTCAGGAGTTGTTGAGGTAGGCCAGGACGGCCAGGACCCGACGGTTGTCGTCATCGGAGGGCTGGAGGTCGAGCCGGACGAAGATCGACGCGGTGTGCTTGGCGACCGCCCGCTCGGTGATCACCAGCTGCTGGGCGATCGCCGCGTTGGACCGGCCCTCCGCCATCAGCGCCAGCACCTGCCGCTCGCGCGGCGAGAGGGTGGAGACCGGGCCGGCCGAGGAGTTGTGGGTGAGCAGTCGGGTGATCACCTCCGGATCCATGACGGTGCCGCCCTGGGCGACCCGCCGGACGGCGTCGATGAACTGGGTGCCGTCCATCACCCGGTCCTTGAGCAGGTAGCCGATCCCGCCGGTGCTGCCGGCGAGCAGCTCGCGCGCGTAGAGCTGCTCCACGAACTGCGACAGCACCAGGACGGGCAGGCCCGGGTGGGCCCGGCGGGCCGCGAGCGCGGCCCGCAGCCCCTCGTCCGTGAAGCCCGGCGGCAACCGGACGTCGACCACGGCGATGTCGGGGCGGTCCGCGGCCACCGCGGCGAGCAGCTGCTCTCCGTCCTCCACCGCCGCGGTGACCTTCATGCCGTTGGCCTCCAGCAGCCGGGTCAGGCCGTCCCGGAGGAGGAAGAGGTCTTCGGCGATGACAACGCGCACGGGATCTCCAGGTTCACAATGGTCGGCCCGCCGGACGGGCTGCTGATCGCGAGCACCCCGTCGAAGGCGGCCAGTCGGCGTTCGGTTCCGCTGAGGCCGGTTCCCCGGGACGAGTCGGCGCCGCCGCGCCCGTCGTCGGTGACCGATATCCGCAACAGCCCGTCACTGTGCCCTATCTCGATCCACACCTGCGAGGCCCCGGCGTGCTTGACCACGTTGGCCAGCAGCTCCGTCACCGCGAAGTAGGCCGCCGACTCCACCGGGGCGGATACCCGGCCGGGCAGGTCGCCGCTGAAGCCGACCGGCAGCGGCATGTCCAGCGCCGTCGCCCGAACCGCGTCGGCCAGGCCGCGGTCGGCGAGCACCGGGGGGTGGATGCCGCGGACCAGGTCCCGCAGCTCGCCCAGCGCCTTCACCGAGGACAGCCGGGCCTCGGCCAGCAGCGGCCCGAGGGCGTCCGGATCGTCCTTCAGCTGCTCGGCCACGGTCAGCAGCATGCCCAGGGCCACCAGCCGGGCCTGTGCCCCGTCGTGCAGGTCCCGTTCGATCCGGCGCAGCTCGGCCGCGCCGGCGTCGATGGTGTCCGCCCTGGTCCGCGCGAGGTGGCTGACCCGGCGGGCGAGCTCGGCCCGCCGGGAGGGCCCGAGCAGGGCCCGGGCGGCCTTCTCGTGGAACCGCAGGACCGGTGGGGCGGCCCACAGCACGGCCAACGGGGCGACGGTCAGACCCATCGCGTAGACGACGCCCAGGGCGAAGAACCGGCCGTTCCGGCCGAAGACCTCCAGGGCGACCGGGGTCAGCAGGACGATCGCGGCGGTGAGCAGCACGGCGGCGCCGGTGAGCAGGGTCCAGGCGAAGTCCCGCCAGATCGCCGGGTCGGTGAGCCAGCCGCCGGTGCGCAGCCGTCGCCAGGGCCCGGCCCCGACCGGCCGACGGTACGGCACCGGGATCGGCCGCCCGCTCCACTTCCCGACCGTCCGCCTGCTCTCCGTCGCGCCCCAGCGGGCCCCGAACAGCCCGAGCACCAGCAGGGAGGGCGCCAGCCAGAGCGAGCCGGACCGGCCGCCGGGCGCGGCACCCCCGTAGAGGTGCGTCGCCAGCAGCGCTATCGCCCCCGGGGCGAACAGCGCGGCGCCGACCGCCCGGCCGCCGCCCCCGGTGGCCCAGCAGAGCGCCCAGAGGGCGACCGGCCCCATCGGCACCAGCAGGATCAGCGGTCCGCCCGGGTGGAGGTCCAGGGGCTCGTCCGGTCCGAACAGCGCGGAGGCCAGCAGGACCGGCCCCGCCAGCAGCGCGAGGAAGCCCGTCACGGCCAGCGTCGCCGCGTACCAGGCCCGCACCCCGTCCGCGCACGCCCGGCCGACCCTCAGGGCCAGTTCTTCCAGCACTCCCGCGTTCATGACGCGCCCCCTCTCCCTTCCGCGGCCCCCGTCCGGGGACCTCGGAGCCGCGGGCCCGGAGCGGCGGACCCGAAGCCGTCGCCCCGAAGCCCCGCGGACCCCGGTTTCGATCTTTCGATGGGTCAGTCTGCCCGTCCGGGTCGCCCGGCGCTCTAGGCCTGAACACCCAGTTCGGGGTGTATCTGGATACACCCCGCAGAGGCCGTCCAGACGGCTGTCGGCACCCCGCCGCGGATTCGTAGCGTCATGTCCCGTCAGCCGGCCCGGGGTTCCCGGGGCCGGACCCCGAACCGTGGAGGGCCCGTGAACGCGCCGATCATCCGGATCCGCGGCGTCAGCAAGACGTACGACCGATCCGACGCCGCCCGTCCCGCCCTGGCCGGGCTCGACCTGGAGGTCCGGGCCGGCGAGGCGCTGGCCGTGCTCGGCCGCTCGGGCAGCGGCAAGTCCACCCTGCTGAACCTGGTCGCCGGCCTCGACCGCCCGAGCGAGGGCGAGGTGGAGGTGGACGGCGTCGCCGTGCACCGGCTCGGCGAGGCCGCGCTGGCCGAGTACCGGCGGGCGCGGATCGGCATGGTGTTCCAGTTCTTCAACCTGCTGGACGACCTGACCGCGGAGGACAACGTGCTGCTCCCGGCCCAGCTCGCGGGGATGCGGCGGGAGCCGGCCCGGGCCCGGGCCGGGGAACTGCTGGAGCGGCTGGGAGTGGCCCGGCACGCCAAGGCCTTCCCCGGCCGGCTCTCCGGTGGCGAGCGCCAGCGGGTCGCGGTGGCCCGGGCGCTGATGAACCGTCCGCCGCTGCTGCTGGCCGACGAGCCCACCGGAGCGCTGGACACCGCCTCGGCCGCCGACGTCCGCGACCTGCTGCGCGGGCTCAACGCGGAGGGCCAGACGATCCTGCTGGTCACGCACGACACCGCGCTCGCCGACGCCTGTGCCGACCGGACGATCGAACTGCTCGACGGCCGGCTGGTCCGGGACACGGCGGCCGCGCCGGTGCCGGGCGGTGGCCGATGAGCGCGCTCGGCAAGGTGGTGCGCGCCGGGGTCGGCCGCCGGCGGGTGCAGACCCTGGTGATGGTGCTCACCACGATGGTGTCCGTGACGGCGTGCATCCTCGCGCTCGGGCTGCTGGTCGCCGCCCAGGGCCCCTACCAGCGTTCCTTCGCGGACCAGCGCGGTGCCCACCTCAACGTGCTGTACGACCGGGAGAGAGCGAGCCCCGCCCAGCTCGCCGGGACGGCCCACGCGCCCGGCGTGACGGCCACGGCCGGCCCCTACCAGGCGGTGACCGTCCAGCCGCGCTCCGGCCCCGACACCCGGATCCCGCCGGCCGGGAGCCCGCTGCCGCCGATGACGCTGGTCGGCCGTGCCCAGGACGGCCCACTGGACGGCCTGCGGATCACCGAAGGCCGCTGGATCGAGGGCCCCGGTGAGGTGGTGTTCCTGGACGGGCACTCCCCGCTGGCGGTCGGCGACAGCATGGAGTTCCCGGACCGGCCGGGGCACCCGACGCTCAAGGTCGTCGGCCTGGCGGCCTCGGTCTCCTGGAGCGCGGACGGCTGGGTCGCCCCGGAGCAGGTGGCCGGGCTGGCGGCGCCCGGCACGGTGCCCGCGGTCCAGTACCTCTACCGCTTCGCCCACGCCGACGACGACGCCGAGGTGGCCGCGGACCGCGCCGCGCTGGCCGCCGCCGTCCCCGGCGACGCGCTCGCCGCGGTCACCTCCTACCGGTCCGCCCGGGAGGAGGCGAACCGGACGGCCTCGACCTTCGTCCCGTTCGTCACGGCCTTCGGGGTGCTCGGGCTGGCCATGTCGGTGCTGATCATCGGCGTCGTGGTCAGCGGCGCCGTCAGTGCCGCCACCCGGCGGATCGGCATCCTCAAGTCCCTGGGCTTCACCCCCGCCCAGGTGGCACGCGCCTACGTCGGCCAGGCGCTGATCCCCGCCGGGCTCGGCACGGCGCTCGGCGTGCTCCTCGGAAACCTGCTCTCCGTACCGGTCCTCGGGCTGGCCCACAAGGCCCTGCGCGGCGGGCTGCTCGGCATCCCGGTCTGGGTGGACGCCGTGGTCGCGGTGGCGGCGCTGGCGGCCGTGGCGGGCACCGCGGTGGTACCGGCCCTGCGGGCCGGGCGGCTGCGGACGGTGGAGGCACTCGCGGTCGGCCGGACGGCTCCCGGCGCCAAACGGGCGGCCGCCCGTCGCACGGCCGGCGGGGCGGGGGCGGCGGGTCCGCTGTCCCGGGCGCAGGACCTGATCGGCCGGCTGCCGGTGCCACGTGCGTTCAGCCTCGGGCTGGCCTCCCCGCTCAACCGGCCGGGCCGCTCGGCGACCACCGGTGCCGCCGTGGTGCTCGGCACGGTCGGGGTCACCCTCTGCGTCGGTCTGACGCTCTCGCTGAGCTCCATCCAGGAGGGCCTGACGGCCGACCGCGCGGGCAAGGTGGTGGTCCAGGTCCCGATCGAGGGCGCCGCGCAGCCCGTCGACCACGTGGACGAGGCGGCCGTGGCCAAGGCCGTCGAGTCCCGAACGGGCACCCGCGCCTGGTACAGCACCGCCCCGGCCCCGGTCGCCCTGGCCGGGAACACCGGGCGCTCAGAGGTGGTCGCGTTCAGCGGCGACGCCTCCTGGAGCGGCTTCCAGCTGGTCTCCGGCCGCTGGTTCCACGGCCCCGGCGAGGTGGTGGTGGCCGACGCCTACCTGCGGGCCAACGAGGCGAAGGTCGGTGACACCGTCACACTCACCGACCACGGCCGCAGCACCCCGGCGAAGATCACCGGCGAGGTCCTGACCACCAACGACGTGGTGTTCACGGACCGGGCCACGCTGGCGCCGCTCGGTGGCGCGATCCACGCCGAGGCGCTCACCTTCCACATCGACCTCACCCCGGGCACCGACGCGCAGTCCTACGCGGACGGGCTGGACCAGGCCGTGAAGCCGATGGGCCTGGGCGCCGAACCCGGCGGGGAGCACCTCAACATCGTGGTGCTGGCGATGAACACCCTGGCGGGCGTGCTCACACTGCTGCTCTCCGTGGTGGCGGGGCTCGGGGTGCTCAACACCGTGCTGCTGGACACCAGGGAACGGGTGCACGACCTCGGGGTGCTCAAGGCGCTCGGGATGGCGCCCCGGCAGACGGTCGGCATGGTGCTCACCTCGGTCTGCGGCAGCGGGCTGGCGGCCGGATTGATCGGAGTCCCGATCGGTGTCCTGGTGCACCACCAGGTGATGCCCGCGATGGCCCGGGCCGCCGGAATCGGGGTGCCGGACGCCGACCTCGCCGTGTTCGCCCCGCCGGTGGCGGGGCCGCTGATACTCGGCGGCCTGGTGCTGGCCCTGCTCGGCGCCGCCCTCCCGGCCACCTGGGCGGCCCGCACCCGGACGGTCACGGCGCTGCGCACGGAGTGACAAGGAGGAAGGACCAGGAGCGGAGCCACCCGGCGTCCGGCCCGGTCCGGGAGCCCCCCGTAAGGCTCCCGGACCGGACCGGACCGGGTTGAGCCAGGCCGGGTCGGTCCGGCTCGACCCGGCTCAGGACAGCCGCGCCGCCGCGTACTCCTCCATGGCGGCACGCTGGTACGCGGCCAGGCCCGGGGCGATGGCCTCGTACGCGGCGCTCCACTGCTCGTTCTCGGTGCAGGAACGGGCGATCGCCAGGTACTCCTCGGCCGGAACCGAACGGATGGTGCGGAGCAGTTGGTACTCCTCGTCGATCTTGCTCTGCACGGGCTCGGCGCCGGCCGGGTGGCCGGCCGCCATCAGCTCCGCCAGGTGGATCATGCGGGCGGTCCGCTCGCGCTGTCCGGCCTCGATCTCGGCCGGAGACATCGCGGCGGTCGCGCGCCGAGCCGCCTCGGCGTGCTCGGGGAAGTCGCGCAGGCTCGCGTCGACGTCGTCGGGCTGGATGCCCTCGAACAGGTTCTCGGGGCGGTTGATGGTCATGGGCGTGCCGTCCTTCCGGGAGCGTTCCAGGTCGGCGATCGTGCGGGAGACAGTGGTGGCCAGGGCGTCGAGCCGGTCGCGCTCGGCGACCAGCCGGTGGCGGTGGCCCCGCAGGGCCTCCAGCTCGTCCACCTGATCGCCCAGGATCCGGGCGATCTCGGTCAGCCCCACGCCCAGTGCCCGCAGTACCAGGATCTGTTGCAGTTGGAGCAACTGCCGTTCCTCGTAGTAGCGGTGGCCGTTGGAGCCGATCCAGGCCGGGGGCAGCAGCCCGATCTCGTCGTAGTGCCGCAGCGTCCTGGCGGTCACGCCGGACATCCGGGCCACTTCGGCGATGGGCCAGGCCATGGCCGCCTCCCTCGTTCTCCATGTCCCCACGTTCGCGTGGACCGGGGCCGGTTCTCCGGCCCTGGTCACGACGGTAGAGGCTGCCGTTGCGGCAGCTTCAAGCCCGAGACTCCCGCCGGTTTACCCGCTGCCGCACACCGCCGCACACCGCCGCACACCGCCGCGCGCCGCCTGTGCCTCTCTACCTCGCCTGCCTCTATGCCTCGCCGGGCCACGCCTCGCCGAACCAGTCCAGGGACTGCCCGTGCGGCCCGGTGAAGGCCACCGGCCGCTCGTCCAGCGCGAGCGCGAACAGTCCGGAGCCGACCGGGGCCGGGCGGGGGAGGCGTCGGGCGACGGTCGGCAGCACGGAAACCGCCTCGTTGGAGATCCAGTGCCCGGGCAGCTCACGCATCGTCGCCGCGAACTCCTCCCGCTCCTCCGGCGACAGGTACGCGAGCACCGCGCTGTGGAACACCACCGGCGTCGACCCCGCCGGGGCCCGAGCCACCAACTCGCCCACCGTCGCGTTGAGATCGCCGCGCACCAGCAGCGGCGGTTCGGCCCGGGCGACCCGGGCGGCGCCGCGCAGCCGGTCCAGCCGGTGGGTCTGCTCGGGCCAGACCAGCGACTCCAGCCAGCGCACGTCCTCCTCGGCCCGCACATCCAGCGGATTGAGGTCGATCCCGGCCCGCCACACCACCTCGGGCAGCCGCTCCCGCAGGGATCCGGGGAACGGCACCGGACCGCTCACCGCGCAGTCCAGCGTCACCGGGCTCGCCTCGGCGCCGAACTCGGCGACCGGGGTACCGGCCCGGCTGCCGTTGCCGCTGCCGCTGCCGCTGCCGCTCTCGCTCCCGCCCCCACTCCTGCGCCCGTCTCCGGCCACGTACCGGTACCGGTACCGGTACCGGTACCGATACCGGTCCGGGTGCAGGCAGAGTCCGGCCGAGGCGCCGACCTCGATCAGGGCGAGCGGCTGCGGCAGCGCGGCCAGCAGCGGCAGCAGGGTGGCGCAGCGGCCCGCCTCGTTGGTCTGCGTCCGCCGCTCCAGCATCGTCGCCGAGACCCCGGCCCAGTGCTCCGCCGTCCAGCCGTGGAAGGCCGGCCAGCCCTCCGTCACCGGCCCGCCCAGGTGCCGGACCGCGCCGAACAGCAGGTTCGGCTGCCGCTTCGCGATGGGCAGCCCGTCCAGCAGCGCACACAACTGCCGGTCCTCGGCGACGCGTTCGGCCAGCTCCTGGTAGATCGGCGAGTTGCCGTGCGCCTCCCTCTCCGCGAACGCGCGGTAGAGCTCCCCCGTATCGCTGCGCATCCCTCGCAGCTCCCTTCGACGCCTTCTCAAGTGATCGAATCGGCTCAGCCTACGCCTGGCCCGTCACACCTCCCGCAGCACGTCGACCGGCGCGCCACCCCTCCCGCCGCCCGCAGCGTGTCGACCGGCGGGCCGGTGCACCGGCGCCCCGGCCACCGCCCGTCACCAGAGCCTGGCCGGGCGAAGCGCTCAGCCGAGCAGGCCGCCCATGTGCCCGTCCTCGGCGAGCAGTCGCCAGGAGCAGCCGGGCGAGGCGAACGCCTCCGGGTCGACGGTCTCCACCAGTCGGTCCACCACCGCGCTCAGCAGCGCCTGCGGATCGAACACCGCCCAGGTGCCCCGGGCCCGGCCGTATTCCCAGCGGTCCCACTCGGCGCGCAGCCGCTCGTACGTCCAGAGGGCGTAGAGCAGGGCGGACAGGTCGCGGTTCAGGTAGGCCTCGGGGTGGCCGTCGTCGTACCAGTCCGGCAGCTCCAGCCGGCCGGTGGCGCAGTCCAGGGCGATCGTGAGGTCGGTCGGCCAGTCCCCGAGGGCGAGGTAGTCCCGCTGGTACGGCCGTTCCTCCTCGCCGTCGAAGTACTCCGGGTACGCCTCGCCCATGGTGACCAGCGGTTCCTCGCACACCCCGAACATCGCCCCGCCCAGCGGCAGGCCGACCTCGGTCAGCAGCCGCCGGGTCGGCTCGTGTACGAGAGCGGCGGGCAGCTCCTCGGGCCGGAACCGGTGCACCCGGCCGGGGCCGCCGTCCTGGTCCGTCAGCGCCGCCAGCTCCGCCACCAGCTCCGGGGCCGTCTCGTACGCGGGCCCGCCCGGCCCGCCCGGCAGCGCGCCCCAGCCCAACGCCCGCACCAGCAGCGCGGTGCCCCAGTGCGGGGGCGGCGCGGACCCGTCGTCGAACAGCCCGGGATCGATCTCCCGCATCCGCCGCTCGGCCCCCGCCAGCACCTCGGCCACCACGGTGGGCCCGCGCCGCCCGTCCAGCGCCTCCGGCCGCCGGGCCCCCTCGGCCACCGCGTCCACCGCGCGCACCAGGCCCGCCAGCGCGGCCACGCCGGAGGCCAGCAGGTCGCGCCGCGGGCCACCGTTGTCCAGGAACACCTCGCCGGTCACCCCGTCCAGCAGCACCAGGCTCCCGCCGGCGGCGAACGGCGTGCAGTACTCCGTTTCCCCGAGGACGAACAGCCGCTCCGCCTCCGCCGGGAACGCCGTCAGCTCCCCGTCCCCGAGCGCCTCGAAGTCCAGGAACGCCCCGGTCGCCGGAAGCCCCTCCCGCACCAGGAAGTCCCGACTCCCCGCGTGCACCACCTCACCCGGCAGCTCCGCTGCCCGCACAAACCCCACGTGCCCCAACCCTTTCCCTGCCTGCCCCGTGACCCACAGACCCTAGCGGCCCGGCCCGACAACACCGAGGACTCCCGAGCGGGGGAGGGGTGTGGCGGCGGGTCGGTGCGAGCGGCCGGCCGGGGGCGGGGTGGTTCGGTTGGTCGCCCGGGGCGCTCGCCGTGTGGGGGCGGAGGGGAGCGCGCCCGGGCGGCTCACGGCAGCGCGGCCCCGTCGACGTTCCAGTGCTCGGGCAGGTCCGCGTCGCAGAAGACGCAGGCGTAGTGCTCCTCGCGGACGAGGTTGCACCGGGCGCACCGGGGGCAGCGGCGGAAGACCACCGCGTGGGTGAAGGTGTCGGGGTGCGGCAGTCGGAGGCGGGCGAGGGCGGCGGCGACGGCAGGCCAGGACGTGGTGTCGGGGCAGTAGCCGGTGGAGTGGTTGCTGACCGTCTCGACCTCCCATCCGCCCGGGTGCCGCCGGAACCCGATCTCCCCGGCACTCAGCACCAACTCCCCGCCCGCACAGTCCACATGCTCGCTGCGGCGCGGAGCGAGCCGCAGCGCGCCGCCGAGGTCGACCGCGAAGGTGAACGGTTCCGCGAGTTCCTCCGCCGACCGCCCCTCCACCCAGGCGGCGAACTCGCCTTCCGTCCGCAACCGTTGACCGCCACCACCGGTGCCGTCGCCCGCTGCCCACAGCTCCGGTGGCCCCACGTACCGGTACGCCCTCCCGAAGCCGTCCGCCACCTCCGCCTCGATTCCGCGCCCGGCCAGCCGCGCCCGCCAGTACGCCATCTCGACGGCTGTCCCGCTGAGGCCGAAGTCCCGCAGCTCGTCCAGGAGTTCCCGCGCCTGCCGGAGTGTGATGCCCGCTCCTTCGCGGAGCGTCCGCAGCGCGGCCACCGGGTCGGTGAGCGGCCCGGTGAGCCGGAGCCGGGCCGGTCCGTGGGCGGTCAGCAGCGTCTCGCGGACGTCCTGGGGTGCGGCCTCCGGGCCCGCGTCCTCGCAGCAGGCGGCGCCGCACTGCGGGCAGAAACGCTCGGCGTCCCACCACAACTCCCGTCCGTGCAGCAGGAACTGTCCGAAGCTCCGGACCGCGTCGCCTCCGCAGTCCGCGCACCGGACGGTCACTCTCGCACCCTGTTCCGTACCCGTCACGCCGGAGGTCCCCATGCCCGACACCCTAGGGAGCCGCTTCGCTGCCGCTCCACCCGGCCCGTAGAGTGCGGGGATGAAGCGCTACCTGCTGACCGGCACCCCGGGGGCCGGGAAGACGGCGATCCTGCGGTGGCTGGAGTGGGCGGGCCATCCGGTGGTCGAGGAGGCCGCGACGGACGTCATCGCGCTGCGGCAGGCCCAGGGCGAGCCGGAGCCGTGGACGGACCCGTCGTTCGTGGACGCGGTGGTCGACCTGCAGCGGCGGCGGCAGGAGGAGGCCGTCGGCCGACCGGGGGAGGTGCGGTTCTTCGACCGCTCGCCGGTGTGCACGTACGCCCTGGCGGTGCACCTCGGCCATTCGGTGACCCGGGCCCTCACCCGGGAGCTCGACCGCATCCGGGAGGCGGGGGTGTACGAGCGCAGGGTGTTCTTCGTGGAGAGCCCGGGCTTCGTCACCCCGTCCGAGGCCCGGCGCATCTCGTACGAGGAGTCGCTGCGGTTCGAGCGGATCCACCGGGAGGCCTATGCCGGGTTCGGGTACGTGTGCGTCCCGATCGCCCCGGGGCCCCTCGCCGACCGGGCGGCGGCCGTGGTGCGGCACGTCGGCGCGGACGCGGCCCCGCACGAGAGCTGACGGCCCCGGCCCCCTCGGCCCCTCTGGCCCCTCGGCCCCTCCGGCTCCCACCCCCCTCCGGCTCAGGCCAGTCCGCCGGCCTGCCGGGCCGCCTGCTCCACGCGGTCGTGGTGGGTCCGCCACCAGTCGGCGTCGCCGGGGGCGGTGTTGGCGCCGTCGGAGCGCTGGCCGGTGGCGCCGTCCACGAGTTCGCGGACCAGGTCGGCGTGTCCGACGTGGCGGTGGGTCTCGGCGATCATGTGGACGAGTACCCGGTGCAGGGTCTGTTCGTGGCCGGCGCCGAACGGGACCGTGCCGACGGCGTCCAGCGGCAGGGCATCGATGGTGGCGTCGGAGTGTGCCCAGACCCGCCGGTAGCGCCCGGTGATCTCCTCGGTGCTCTCGTCCGCCCGCGCCCACAGGTCGCCGTTCGGCTCGGTCCCGCCGGTGATCCACACGGGGGCCGGTTCGGGGAAGGGGCGGCCGAAGGTGTCGCCGAAGTACAGCGCCTCGGCGCCGGTGACGTGCTTGACCAGGCCCAGCAGGTTGGTTCCGGTGGGGGTGAGCGGGCGGCGCAGGTCGTACTCGGAGAGGCCTTCGAGCTTCCAGAGCAGGGCGTCGCGGGCGTCCTGGATGTAGATCCGAAGGTCGGTCTTGTCATCTGTCACAGTCATGGGATCAGTCTGCTGATCACGGAATGCCTGTCCATCGATTTCCCGCCCCGCGGACTTCTGGCCAGGAGTCAACTCGTGCCAGGATCAACCCCGTTCGCCCGAGGCCGGAACCCTGGCCGAACCCCCGGCCGCCCCTGGCCGGATCCCCACGGCCGCCCCTGGCCGGATCCCCACGGCCGCTCCCGGTCGGACCCCTGGAGGAGCAGCCATGGCAGACGACCCCTGGTCCTGGGACGAGACGCTGTTCGCCGGAACAGCCGCCCACTACACCCGCGGCAGGCTCCCGTACGCCCCCGGACTGGCGGAGGCGCTGGCCGAGGCGCTGGGGCTCGACGGGCGGGGGCGGCTGCTCGACGTGGGGTGCGGGCCGGGCACGCTGGCGCTGGGCCTGGCGCATCTGTTCGGCGAGGTCGTCGGAGTGGACCCGGACGCCGGGATGATCGCCGAGGCGCGCCGGGCCGGCGCCGCGGAGCCCAAGGCCACCTGGGTGCGGGCCCGGGCCGAGGAACTGCCGTCGGGCCTCGGCACCTTCACACTGGCGACCTTCGGCCAGTCCTTCCACTGGATGGACCGCGACCTGGTGGCGGCGACCGTACGGTGCGTGCTGCGGCCCGGCGGCGCCGGGGGTGGCGCACGTCTCGGACCTGAAGGGCGAACCGCGGCCCACCGAGGGGCTGCCGCACCCGCCGGTCCCGTACGCCGCGATCGGCGAGCTGGTCCGGCACTACCTCGGCCCGGTCCGCCGCGCCGGGCAGGGGCTGCTGCCGCACGGCACGCCGGACGACGAGGCCGCCGTCCTCGCCCGGGCGGCCTTCACCGGCCCGCAGCGGATCGTCGTCCCGGGCGGGCGACCGCTGGAGCGCACGGCCGACGAGGCGGTCGCGGGCGTCTTCGCGCTCTCCTCCTCGGCCCCGCACCTCTTCGCGGAGCGCCGCCCGGCCTTCGAGTCGGACCTCCGCGGCCTCCTCGCCCGGACCTCGCCGTCGGGGCTCTTCTCGGAGCGGCAGCCGAGCAGCGAGGTGTTCATCTGGCGCACCGCAGAGGAGCGTTGACGGTCCGGGACGGGACACGGGACACCGGAGACCGGAGACCGGACAGGAGGGCCGTCCCCGCCCCGACCCCGTCGTCGACGCTCTCGCCGCCGACGCAGGGGAGCGGAGCAGCCGGGGAGCGGTCAGCGGACGATGTCGAAGACCTGCTTCTGGAGGCCGTTCCCGTACACCTCGTGCTCGACCAGCTTCAGCTTCTGGGTGTCCTTGTCCGTCGTGCTGAACAGGCGCTTGCCGGCGCCGAGCAGCAGCGGGAAGACGAGCAGGTGGTAGCGGTCGATCAGACCGGCGTCCGAGAGGGCGCGGTTCAGGGCGGCGCTGCCGTGGACGATGATCGGGCCGCCCTCGGTCTCCTTCAGCGCGGCGACCTCGTCGAGCGAGCGCAGGATGGTGGTCCCGCCCCAGTTCGGCACCAGGTCGTCCTCGGTGAGGGTGGTGGAGACGACGTACTTCGGCAGCGTCTTGTAGCGGGCGAACTCCGGCATGTCCGGCCACACCGGGCTGAACGCCTGGTAGCTGACCCGGCCGAGCAGCATCGCGGTGGCCTCCTCCTGCTCCCGCCCCTTGATCTCGAACGCCTCGGGGAGGAACTCGATGTCCTTGAAGGTCCAGCCGGAGTTGCGGTAGCCGGGTTCGCCGCCGGGGCCCTCGACGACGCCGTCGAGCGAGATGAAGGCGGTGCTGATCAGGGTGCGCATGGGTGGTTCCTCGGTTCTCGTGCGGATCTGGAGCGGTCGGGCCGGTCAGGCCGGTCAGGCCGGTCAGGCCGGTCAGGCCGGTCGGGGCTGTCGGGGCTGTCGGATCGACGGGCCGATCGGGCTGGGCCGGTCGGGGCAGTAAGTCGGTCGGGCCGGGGAGGTCCGGCCGGCCGGAAGGAGCAGGTCAGCCGAGGGCCCCGGACAGCCACTGCTGCCAGGCGGCCTCGGACCCGTCCGGAGCCGGGCCGAAGAGGTGGTGGAACATCAGCACCAGGCCGGAGCCGTGGTGGAAGGTGTAGAGCCCGTCGGCGGTGCGGACCTCGAAGCGTTCGTCGTCCGCCCAGGCCACCTCGCCGTCCAGCGGCGGCAGGCCCGCCGGTTCGCCGTGGACCCGCGTGCCCGCGGTGACCGGGAGCGGCAGCGACAGGGCGTGGGCGAGGAGGGCCCGGACCTCCGGTTCCGGCCGGCCGGCCGACGGCGCGGCGGCGAAGACGGGGACGGCGGTGCGCCCGGGGAAGTGGGTGAGGTACTCGCGCAGCGTGTGGAGGTGGAAGGGCCAGCCGCGGCGCAGTGCGTCGTACTCGTCCTGCCAGTCGTCGCCGAGCAGGCCGCTGTGGACGACGCGGAGCACGGTGGCACCGCCGTCCCGGCCCTCGATCAGGTACTCGAAGGCCATGAACCGGCCGTCCTCGCCGGCGGCCGTACGGGTGGCCAGGCGCTTGCCGGGCTCGTAGGCGGTGACGACCGCCTCCGCGCGGTGGCCCCCGGTCTCCATGACGGCGGTGCCGCCCTCGCGCGGGTCCAGTTCGTTGCGGCCCATGAACCAGGAGTCGAGTCCCGGTCCGGTGGCGATCGCCTCCCAGACCTGTTCCGGGCTCGCCGGGAGGGAGGTCTCCAGCTCGATCTCGAACGGGTGGGTCATCGTGGGTTCTCCTGGTTCGGTGCGGTTCCGGCGCCTTCTGCCGCGCTGCCGGCGGCGTCGGCCTCCGGCCCGGTCCCGGCCGGTCCGGCCCCGGCCGCCCCCGCCTCCGCCCCGGGCTGTGCGGCGGGGATCTGGTGGAGTCCGACCACCACCCGGTGGCTGCGGCCCCCGGGGGCGGACTCGTCGTGGTAGCGGCTGACGAGGGCGGCCACGGACTGGGCCAACTCCTCGGCGAAGGCGGCCCGGTCGGCCGCGGAGGCGAACCGCACCTGCGCGTCGATGCCGAAGGTGGCGACCCGCCGCCGGGCCCGGGAGGCGCCGGTCAGCAGGGACCCGACCTCCTGCACCAGCCGGGAGCCGAGCGCCAGCAGCCAGCGGGCGGAGAGCTGGTCGGGGGAGCGGGCGGGGTCCGGGCTCACGGCGGCCAGGACGTTGGGGGAGATCACGTAGGAGGCCGCGGTGGCGCGGTACACCCGTTCGGTGACGTTGCCCTTGCGGCGCTCCTCGGCGAGTTCGACGAGGCCGTGCCGCTCCAGTTCCTTCAGGTGGTAGTTGACCTTCTGCCGGGGCAGCCCCAGCCGGGCGGCCAGCATGGCGGCCGAGCCGGGCTCGGTCAGGGCGGCGAGGAGGCGTGACCGCATGGGGTCCAGCGAGGCCTCGGCCGCAGCGGGTTCTTCGATCACGGCGACTTCCAGCACCGTTCCAGCATCCAGCCGACAAAAAAATTTGTCAAGGAAAAAACACTTGTCGGTAATCCGGTCGGGCGAGTGCCGCCGCCCGACCGGCGGAACACGGGGTCGCGGGGCGGAGGCCCGGACTTCGACGGGACGAGCCCTCCCGCCGCCGCCCCTCGGCCCCCGCCCTCCCGCCGCCGCCCCTCGGCCCCCGCCCTCCCGTCCTCCTGTCCCCGCCCTCTCGCCGCCACCCCTCGCCGCCGCCCCTCGGTGCCCGCCGCCCTTCCGCCCCCCGCCGCCCTCCGGCGGGAGCCGCTCAGACGGTGGAGCCCGTGAACGCCGACCGCACCTCCTCCCCGTGCTCGTCGTGGCGGTCGGCGACGGCCAGCTTGCACCGGCCGTCCTCGCAGGAGCGCTGGAGGCGGCCCCGCGAGACGGTCTGCGCCAAGCCGATCGCCCAGCACGTCGGGCAGCCGCGCAGGGCGAGCAGGCCGACCGGCAGGAGGGCCAGGCCGACCGGCCCGACCGCCGGGACGAGGGCGACCGAGCCGATCAGCGAGCCGATGCCCACCACGCCGCGCACGACGTGTTCGGCCAGGGACTTGCTCGCGAAGTCGGGGCCCCCGGGTCCGGTGGCGGTTCCGGGCTTCGTTCCGGGCTTCGTTCCGGTCATCGTTTCCTCCACGGGCGGATTCAGGTGGCGGGCCGCAGTGTCCGGTGGACCGCCGAACGGGCCCGGTGCAGACGGGACTTCATCGCCGCCGTGCTGAGGCCCAGCGCGTCGGCGACCATCCGGCCGCTGTGGCCCTGGACGTCCCGCATGATCAGCACTCGGCGCTGGTCGGGGGGCAGGGCGGCGACCGCGGCCGCCACCGTGCCGGCTTCCAGGCGGCGCAGGGCGGTCTCCTCGGCGGAGTCCACGCAGACGTCCTGTCGCAGCGGTGCGCCGTGGTCCCGCAGCCGGGTCCGTGCGCGCCGGAGGCACTCGTTGCGGACGATGCGGAACATCCAGGACGCCAGGGCGCCGGAGGCCCGCAGCATCCCGATCTTGCGGTACAGGATGATCAAGGCCTCCTGTGCCGCGTCCTCCGCGTCCTCCGGGGTGGCGCAGAGGGAACGGGCGAACCGCTGCACATTGGGGTGCGATCCCGACACCAGCGCGGCGATCGAGTCGACGTCGCCGGCCTGCGCGGCGGCGATCAACTGCTCGCCGGGCCAGGTCGATTCAGCCACGCCCGGCTCGCTTGCGCTTCACGGCCAGCATGCAGGTGCAGAGCAGCACCAGGGCGACGGCGATGCCGATTCCGATGATCATCACTACCTCCGGATCCCGTACCCGACGTTTGTCGGAACGTTTATAAGAGGCGCGGGTCGCTCCAAAGGATTCGGCCCGCGCCGCAGAAAGTCGTCCGGGTTCCCGGCGGGGCGCCGACGGCCGTGCCACGGCCCGTACGGCCTGCGCGAGCGGCCGGGTGCACGGAGAGTTGTGACTGGTCGGGGTAGTTGTCACCCGGGGCGCCTTGCGACCTGCGCGTTCGCCTCGCCGTGGTCGCGCTAGCTGTCACCGAGTGGTCGAGATTGTTGTCACCTGCCTCGCCTGGTCACGGCGGTTGTCACCGCCCGGGGCGGCGAACCGGCTGGTCAAGGTCGGCGCTCCACCCTGGCGGGTGACGACCGCCGTGCGCATCACCGGAGCACTACGCCGGCCTGACGCCTCAGGAGACGCAGGTCGTCCGCCTCGCCGCCCAGGGATGTCCAACCGGGACATCGCCGCCCAGCTCTTCCTGAGTTCGCGAACGGTCGGCTACCACCTCCAGAAGGCCTATCCGAAGCTCGGCGTCGGCTCGCGCGGGGAACCGGCGGCGCTGGTCCGACGGCGGTGGTCCGAAAAAACCGGTTGCGGGGGAGCGCGGCCCAGATCACGATGTGCGGCATGTACCTGTGCTGACGACTGCCACGTAGCAACTCACCCCTACGCGATCGACCTCTGCGCCGAGCCACCGGCCGCGCGCCGAGTCGATGACACGCGCGCTCACGCGATCGACCGCCCTCGGCGCTCGGCCATGCCGCCATGCCGCCATGCCGACATGTCGCCATGTGGCCATGTCCCGAGGCGATGAGACGCGCCGTCGCGAGTTGCCACGGAGAGATACGACCTGTCGCGCGATCGACCTCGGGACGCCCCGCCATGCGGCCACCCGCCCCGAGGCGATGACACGCGCCCTCGTGAGCACTCGTCAGATTCCAGGAACCCCGGCCGATCCATCCGATCCGGCCTGCGCGCGTTCCTGCTGAACCAGGAAACAGACCACCATGCATACCGAACGCAAGGCCCGCTGGGCCGTGCGCCAGTCCGCGCTGCCCACCGCCGTCCGCAGCTGCCCGGACTGCTCCAGCACGCGGCACCGGCCCTCGGGCAAGATCCGTGTCAACGCCAACGGCAAGCTCCTCGACGTCTGGCTGCTGCTCAGCTGCGCGGGCTGCGACCGGACCTCGAAGGTGCCCGTCCACGAGCGCGTCCACACGTCGTCGCTGGAACCCGCCCGCAGGGAGGCGTACGAGAACAACGACCTCGCCGTGGTGCGGGAACTGATGATGAGTGCGTCGCTCGCCGCCAAGAACGGCTACAGCCTGGACTGGAGCGGCACCTGGGAGCTGGAGGCACGCACGCCGCTCCACGCGATCGACGATCCGACCCCGCTGACGGTGCTGGTGAGCTTCGAGCTGCCGGTCCCGGTCCGGGTCGAACGCCTGCTCATGTCCGGCCTCGGCCTCAGCCGCAGCCGGGTCCGCCGGATGGTCGCGGACGGCCGCATCCGCCTGCCGCTCGCCCCGGACGCCAAGGTGCGCCGCGACTTCGAGCTGACGGTCCACGCTCCGGCGGCGACCCTGGCTCAGCTCGCGGCTCCGGTCGCGGCGACGCGGCGGGAGGCGGTGCGCGAACTCGGCGCCGCCGACGTCGTCGAGGCGCCGCTGCGCCTGTCGCGCGCGGTGTCCGGGGCGTAGGCCGACGGCTCGGTGCGGGGCGGTACCCGCGCGCGGCTCACGGACTCGCCGTTCGTGAGCCGCGCGGCGGGCTCCCGCGTGGTGGGTCCAGCCTCCTCCGACGACGCAGTCCGGGGTGCCGCAACGGTGGCGGCAGGCGGTGGTCGGAGCGTGGCCGGAACCCCGAGCGTCCCCAGGCCCGACGGCAGGATCGTCGCCATCGACGCAGGTCGCCAGGCTGTGCGCTTCTACCGTCACTACCCGCAGCCGGTGGCCGCGGTGCGGCGGTACCTGTCGCGCCCGACCTTGCTGCGGCGCCGGCTGGCTGCCGCCGACCGGTTGGATCCGGCGGAGGGTGGCGCGGTGGTGCTGCGCTGCCGGCCACCGATCCCGACGGCCGCACCGTGATCGCCTCCGGCACCGTCACGGCCTACGATCCGCCGGCCCTCTTGGAGCTGGGCCTCGACCCGCACGGGCGGGTCCGGTCGACCTGACCGACGAGGGCGGCGGCACGGCTCTCGCCTTCAGCGCCAAGCTGCCCGTGCCCTCCTCGGGGAGGGTTCCGGGAAGGGGGGTGACAGACATCGCGGCCAGGTGACAACTCGCCGGGACCCGCCACCGGCAACGCACCAACCGGCTCGGCGAGCTCCGACCGATCGCTGCCGCCCTCGACGCCTGCGCACGCGACCTCGCTGCCGAGATCGACCAGCCGGACACACCCCGAAACCCCTGACCGAGACCCCGGCCGCGAAGGTCCGCCCAACCCTGGGACCGTCCCCGGGTGAAGCGGTACCCAGGTCACCGGACGCGGTCACCGGCCCGATCACCCCGGGGGCGACCGCCGCTGAGGCGGCACCCCCGGGGTCGGGGTGTTCGGCGCGTCGCGCCCGTGGTGACAGATGCCGCGTTGAAGTGACAGGTATCGCGTTCAGGCACAAGAGTGCGGGTGGGTTGACCAGGTCGGACTTGAATCTTTGCGAACGAATGTTCGATCCTGGGGGTGTGCCCGTTTTCGAATCTGTTTTCGAATCCACCGCCGAGCAGCCCGCACGCCCCGTGCTCCGCCCGGTGGCGTCCCCGGCTGCCGCACCGGGGGAGCGGGGGGAGCGGGGGGAGCCGCGGGAACGGGAGGAGCGAGAGGGACGGGCGACACCGGCCACCGGGCGGACGGCGGAGCCCCCGGGGCTGCTGCCGGTGCCGTCCGCGCTGCGGGAGGTGCTGCCCGACGCCGGGCTGCGCCGGGGGACGGCGGTGTCGGTGGCGGGCGGGGACACCGGGCTGCTGCTGGCGCTCGCCGCCGGAGTGAAGGAGACCGAGGGCGGCTGGGCCGCGGCGGTCGGACTGCCGGACCTGGGGCTGGCCGCCGCCGAGGGGTACGGACTGGACCTGCGGCGGCTGCTGGTCGCGGACGATCCGGGGCCGCACTGGGCCGAAGTGGTCTCGGTGCTGGCCGGCGCGGTCGAGCTGATCATGCTGCGCCCGGACGGGCCGGTGCCGTCGAAGCTGGCCGCCCGGCTGGCGGCGGTGCTGCGGCGCAGCGGCTGCGTGCTGCTGGTCGCCGGGCCGTGGCCGGGCGCGGTGCTGCGGCTGGGGGTGCGCTCCGGGCGCTGGTTCGGGCTGGGCGACGGCCACGGGCAGCTCGTCGGCCGGCAGGTGGAGGTGGTGGCCGAGGGCCGCGGCTCGGCGGTGCGCGGCCGGACGGCCCGGCTCTGGCTGCCCGACGAGCACGGCGCGGTGCGCCCGCTCCAGGAACAGCCGCGACAGGGACGGCCGCAGCCGGTGGCGGAACCGGCGATGCCGGCACTACCAGCGCTACCGGCACTACCGGCACTACCGGCGGCGGAGCCGATGGCACCCCGCGTCGCGGCGGTGGTCTGAGATGGCGGACGACGGAACCCCCCGGGTGCTGGTGGTCTGGTGCCCGGACTGGCCGGTGGTGGCCGTCACCGGCGACGACCCGGTCGCGGTGACCGAGGGCGGGCGGATCCTCGCCTGCTCGGCGGGCGCCCGGGCGGCCGGGGTGCGGCAGGGGCAGCGGCTCAAGCTGGCCCAGCGGCTCTGCCCGGAGCTGGAGCTGCGCGACCGCGACCCGGAGGCGGAGACCCGCCGCTTCGAGCCGGTGGTCGCGGCGGTGGAGGCGTTCACGCCCCGGGTGGAGGTGATCCGTCCGGGACTGTGCGCGATCCCGGTGAAGGGCCCGGGTCGCTACTTCGGCGGCGAGGAGGCGCTGGCCGGCAAGGTCGGCAGAGCGGTGGCGGACGCCCTCGGACGGCCCCTCGTCCCGGACGCCGTCCCGGGCGCGGTGGCCGTCGAGGCCCGACCGGCAACCGCCTCCCGACCCGAAGCCGCCTCCCGACCGGCAACCGCCTCCCGACCCGAAGCCGCCCCGCAGACCCGGGCGGCCCGGGACGCAGCAGCCGCCCCGCAGACCCGGGCCGCTCCGGCCGAAGCCGCCCCGCAGGCCCGGGTCGGTGTCGCCGACGGCCTGTTCGCCGCCGTGCTCGCCGCCCGGGCCGGAGTGCTGGTCCCGGCCGGACGGACGGCGGAGTTCCTCGCCCCGTACCCGGTGAGCGCGCTGGGCGACGAGACGCTGGCCGAACTGCTGGGGCGGCTCGGCCTGCCCACCGTCGGGTCCTTCGCCGCCCTGCCGGCCGAGTCGGTCGCGGACCGCTTCGGCCCGTCCGGGACGGTCGCGCACCGGCTGGCCCGCGGCTTGCAGCCGCGCCCGCTGGTGCCGCGCGACGAGGAGCCGGACCTCGCCGTCGAGCAGCGCTTCGACCCGCCGGAGCCGCTGGCCGAGCCGCTGGTGTTCGTCGCCCGCACGCTGGCCGAGCAGTTGCACCGGCGGCTGGCCGGGGCCGGGCTGACCTGCCGCCGGGTGGCCGTCGAGGTGGCCTGCGCGGACGGTCGGACGGCCTCCCGGCTGTGGCGGCACGAGGGCCGGTTGTCCGCGACGGCGCTGGCCGAGCGGGTCCGTTGGCAGCTGCAGGCCTGGCAGGGCGCGGGCACCTTCGCCGGCAACGGGGAAGGCGGGGAGGACACGGGCTTCACCCTGCTCCGGCTGGCCCCCGACGGCCTCTCCCCGGACCAGGGCCGCCAGCTCGCGCTGTGGGGCCAGGCCGTCGCGGACGACCGGGTGGAGCGCGCGGTCGCCCGGGTGCAGGCGGTGCTCGGCCACGCGGGGTTGCGCCGGATCGAGCCGGCCGGCGGGCGCGGCCCGGGCGAGCAGGCGGTCAAGGTGCCGTGGGGCGAGCCGTACGAGGCGGCGGTGGCGGCCGACGCGCCCTGGCCGGGGCGGCTGCCGGAGGTGTGGCCCGCCGTGGTGCTGCGGGAGCCCGCGCCGGTGCGGGTGCTGGACGGGGCCGGGCAGCCGGTCACGGTGGACGGCCGGGCGGGGGTGTCGGCCCGGCCGGCCCTGGTCGTGGTCCGGGGCCGGGAGGAGCGGGTGGACGGCTGGACCGGTCCCTGGCCGGCGGTCGAGTACTGGTGGGACCAGTCGCTGGCCCGGCGCCGGGCGCGGTTCCAGGTCGTGGTGGGCGGTGGCCGGGCGCTGCTGCTCACCGTGGAGGGGGGTGCCTGGTACCTGGAGGCCGGCTACGACTAGCGGCCGGCCCGGACCCGGGGGAGTGGAACGAGCACGAGAACGACGAAGGCGACCCCGATGGGCTTCACCAGCCACCCCACCCTCCCCTGGAGCGAGCTGCACCGCCGGCTGACCGGCGCGGCGCCGGACCGCACGGTCGTCCCGCTGCGCCGCCCCGCTCCCGAGCTTCCCCCCGCTCCCGAGCTTCCCCCTGCTCCGGAGCGTCCCCCCGCTCCGGCCGGATCCCCGGTCCCGGAGCCCGAGTTCGGTCCCGGCCCCGGGAGGGCCGCCGAGCCCTGGGCCGAGCTGCACGTCCACTCCGCCTTCAGCTTCCTGGACGGCGCCAGCGACCCGGAGGACCTGGTCGCCGAGGCGGTCCGGCTGGGCGTGGAGAGCCTCGCGATCACCGACCACGACGGCCTGTACGGGGCCGTCCGGCTCGCCGAGGCGGCCCGGGGCACGGGCCTGGCCACCGTGTTCGGCGCCGAGCTGACCGTCCGCGACGGCGGGGCGGAGGAGCACCTGCTGGTCCTCGCCCGCGACCCGGCCGGCTACCGCCGCCTCTCCGCCGCGATCGCCGCCGCCCAGCTGGCCGGCGGCGCCAAGGGCAATCCGGTGTACGACCTCGCGGCGCTCGCCGGGGCGCACGACGGCCACTGGGCGGTGCTCACCGGCTGCCGGCTCGGCCGGGTCCCCGCCGCGCTGCCCGACCGGGGCGAGGCCGAGCGCCGGCTCCGTACCCTCACCGAGGCGTTCGGCCGCGAGAACGTCCACGTCGAGCTGATCGACCAGTGGCTGCCCGGCGACGACCGGCGCAACGACGCCCTCGCCGCCCTCGCGGCGACGGCGCGGCTCCCCGTCGTCGCCTCCACCAACGCCCACCACGCCGGCCCCGCCCAGGGCCGCCTCGCGCAGAGCCTCGCCGCGCTGCACGACCGCCGCACCCTCCAGGACGCGGTCGGCTGGACCAGGGCGGCCGGCACCGCGCACCTGCGCTCGGGCCGTGAGATGGCCGGCCGGCTGGCCCGCTTCCCCGGGGTGCAGCGGGCCACCGCCGAACTCGGCCGGGCCTGCGCCTTCGACTTCGCCCGGCTGGATCCGGAGCTGCCCGGTTTCCCCGTGGCCGAGGGCGAGAGCGAGATCAGCCACCTGCGCGCCCTGGTCGCGGCCGGCGGCCCGGGCCGCTTCGGCCCCGGCAACGCCGCCGCCCGCCGCCAGCTCGGCCGGGAGCTGGACGTGATCGAGGACCTCGACCTGGCCGGCTACTTCCTGATCGTGCACGACATCGTGGACTTCTGCCGGAGCCGGGACATCTGGTGCCAGGGCCGCGGCTCGGCCGCCAACTCGGCGGTCTGCTACGCCCTCGGGATCACCGCCGTCGACCCGATCCACTACGAGCTGCTGTTCGAACGCTTCCTCTCCACGGCCCGGGACGGGCCGCCCGACATCGACCTGGACATCGAGAACCGCCGCCGCGAGGAGGTCATCCAGTACGTCTACGGCCGCTACGGGCGCGAGCACGCCGCCCAGGTCGCCAATGTGATCACCTACCGGCCCCGGCTGGCGATCCGCGACGCCGCCCGGGTGCTCGGCTACCCGCAGGGGCAGGTGGACGCGTTCAGCCGGCAGACCGACTTCCGCTCGGCCCCCGGCGCGGACGCCGTCATCCCCGCCGACGTGCTCCAGCTCGCCACCCAGCTGCACGGCCTGCCCCGGCACCTGGGCATCCACTCGGGCGGCATGGTGCTCACCCGGGAGCCGATCGGCGAGATCTGCCCCACCGAGTGGGCCCGGATGCCCGGGCGCTCCGTGCTCCAGTGGGACAAGGAGTCCACCGCCGGCGCCGGACTGGTGAAGATCGACCTGCTCGGCCTCGGCATGCTGGCCGCCCTGCACGACGCCTGCGACCTGGTCGCGGAGCACCACGGTCTGCGCTACGACCTGGCCACCATCCCGGACGACGACAAGGGCGTGTACGCGATGCTGCGCCGGGCCGACACCGTCGGCGTGTTCCAGGTCGAGTCCCGGGCGCAGATGGCGACCCTGCCCCGGCTCAAGCCGGACCACTTCTACGACCTGGTGGTCGAGGTCGCGCTGATCCGCCCCGGACCGATCCAGGGCGGCTCCGTCCACCCGTACCTGCGCCGCCGCGCCGGGGCGGAGCCGGCCGGCTGCCCGCACCCGCTGATGGAGAACGCGCTCGGCAAGACCCTGGGGGTGCCGCTGTTCCAGGAGCAGATGATGCAACTCGCCATCGACTGCGCCGGGTTCACCCCGGCCGAGGCCGACCGGCTGCGGCAGGCGATGGGCGCCAAGCGCTCGCACGAGCGGGTCGCCCGGCTGCGCGACCGGCTGCTGGGCGGGATGGCCGAGCGCGGCATCCCGCCCGAGGTGGCGGAGGACGTCTACGGCAAGATCGAGGCCTTCTCCAACTACGGCTTCCCGGAGAGCCACGCGATCAGCTTCGCCTACCTGGTGTACGCCAGCGCCTGGCTGAAGCACCACTTCCCGGCGGCCTTCACCTGTGCCCTGCTGGCCAACCAGCCGATGGGCTTCTACTCGCCGCTCAGCCTGGTCGCGGACGTCCGCCGGCACGGTGTGCGGGTGCGCGGGGTGGACGTCAACGCCAGCGGGGCGCGGCCCACCCTGGAACCGTACCGGGGGCCGACCCCCGGGCCGCCGCTGACGGCAGGGCGCCCGCAGCCGGCGATCCGGCTCGGCCTGGAGACGGTGCGCGGCATCGGCACCCCGCAGGCCGAGGCGATCGTGGCCGGGCAGCCGTACGCGGACCTGGAGGACTTCGCCCGCCGCACCGGTCTGCCCGGGCCCGCCCTGGAGGCGCTGGCGACGGCCGGGGCCTTCGACTGCTTCGGGTTGACGAGGCGTCAGGCGCTGTGGGCGGCAGGGGCGTTCGCCGGGATCTCGGCCGATCTGATCCCCGGCACCACGCCCGGTGCCGAGGCGCCGGAGCTGCCCGGGATGAGCCCGGTCGAGGAGACCATCGCCGACCTGTGGGCCACCGGCACCTCCGCCACCAGCCACCCGCTCCAGCACCTGCGCGCCCGGCTGGAGCGCGGCGGCGCCCTCTGTGCCGACCGGCTCGCGGACGTGCCGCCGGGGACGGCGGTGGTGGTCGGCGGCCTGGTCACCCACCGGCAGCGGCCGCCGACGGCCGGCGGGGTGCTCTTCCTCAGCCTGGAGGACGAGACCGGGCTGATCAACGTGATCTGCAACCGCCCGGTCTGGGAGTCCCGGCGCCGCACCGCCCTGGACCGGGCCGGGTTGCTGGTGCACGGGCACATCGAGCGCGACCGGGGCGCCACCAACCTGATCGCCACCCGGCTCGCCCCGCTCCGGATCGGCCTCTGAGCGGGGCGGGCCGGTGTGCTTCCGCCCGTCGGTGCGCGTCGACGCGTCGGGGTACGGCTAGAAGGCGGGCTGGTCGGCGAGGTCGAAGATCCGCAGGTCGGTGAGGCGGACGGTGTACCAGACCTCCTGGCTGCCCCCGCGTCCCAGGCCTTCGCCCCGCCCTACGCCTGCGCCCCCGGCTGCCGCCCCTTGCCCGGCGCTCCGGCGAAGGCCTGGGCGATCGGGAGCCAGGCGGTGGCGACCGGCCCGGTGGCGGTGAGGGCGAGGTCGTCCCGGTGGCGGCGCTGGGTCACCAGCAGGCAGAAGTCCAGGGCGGGGCCGGACACCACGTCCTCGGCCCCGGCCGGGCCGATGGACCAGGTCCCGCCGTCCGGCGCGGTCAGGTCGAGCCGGACCGGCTGCTCGGGCGCGGGCAGTCCGTGCAGGGTGAAGGCGAAGCCCAGGGTGCGCAGCCCCAGGTGGGCGATGTGCCGCAGCCGGTCGGTGGGCTCACGGGTGGCGCCGAGTGCGTCCGCGACGTCCTGGCCGTGCGCCCAGGTCTCCATCAGCCGGGCAGTGGCCATCGAGGCGGGCTTCATCGGCGGGCCGAACCAGGGCAGCCGGACGTCGGCCGGGGCGGCGGCGAGTGCGGCCAGCACCTGCGCCCGACCGGCCCGCCAGCGGGCGAGCAGTGCCGCGGGCTCGGCGGCCGCACCCGTACGGGCGCCCTCCTCGACCGGGTCGGCGCCGGCCGCCACCAGTTCGGTGAAGCGCCCGCCGAGCGAGGTGCCGAAGCCCTCCGGGTCGCGCGCGGCCAGGGCCGTCCAGTCGTCGGTCCAGGCCAGGTGGGCGATCTGGTGCGCCACCGTCCAGCCCTCGGCGGGCGTCGGGCGGGCCCAGTCCCCGGCGGGCAGCCCGGCGACCAGGTCGTCCAGCACCGCGCTCTCGTCCCGCAGGTCCGCCAGCAGTCCGCCCAGGACGTCGCCCGGGGCGTTCGGGTCGGTCATCGGTTTCCCTCCGGTCGAAGCCGGTTGCCGTCCGGCAGTTGCTACCCGCCGGTAGCGTACGGGCGCACCCTATGCCCGCCCGGCCGCCGGTGTCCGCGACTCCACGAAACACGCATGTCAGGACTCTCGCCACCGGCCCCACCGCGTGTGACAATTCCGCGATGACCAGGGCTGCGGACCCCCACCTTGCGCAACCCGTCGCCGACGCTGCGCGACCCGACGACCCCGAACTGGCCGCGCGCGCCGCCGAGCTGGTGCGGGACGCCGTGCTCGGTGACCTCGCCCGCCGGGTGGTGGCCGAGTGCGGCGTCGACGTCGGCCTGGTCGGCGTGCCCGAGCCGCTGCCCGGCAGCCGCCCCGACAGCGAGGGCATGGTGCTGCGGCACTGGGCCGGCACCCGGGCCGACCTGCTGCACGACGTCCCCGTCCCGGCCGGACTCGGCCTCGGCGGCCGGGCGCTCGCCGAGCGCTCGCCGACCTGGGTGCCCGACTACCGTGCGGCGACGACGATTTCGCACCACTACGACGCGGCCGTGGCCGCCGAGGACCTGTACGCGATGCTCACCGTCCCGCTGATGGACGGCGGCACCGTGCACGGCGTGGTGTACGCCTCGCTGCGCACCGTCGTCCCGTTCGGGGACGTGCGGATCTCCGCGGTCGGCACGCTGGCGAGGGCGGCGGCCCGGGCGCTCGCCGGGGCCGCCGCCTGGAGTCGCGAGCGGCCCCGGAAGGCCGCCCCCGTAGCGCCGTTGACCCCGCGCGAGCACGAGGTGCTGCGCTGGGCGGCGACCGGCCGGACCAACCCGGAGATCGCCGCCCGACTGGGCCTGACCTGCAACACGGTGACGGGCTACCTCAAGTCCGCGATGCGCAAGCTCGGCGTCCGCAACCGGACCGAACTCGCCCTCGCGGCGAGGGAGTCGGGGCTCGTCAGTTGACCTGGCGCTCCCGCCCGGTCCAGTACGGCTCGCGCAGCCGGAACTTCTGCAGCTTCCCGGTGGCGGTGCGCGGCAGGGCATCCCGGAACTCCACCGTGGTGGGCGACTTGTAGCCGGCCAGCCGCTGCTTGCAGTGCGCGATCAACTCGGCCTCGGTGACCGCCTCGTGGCCTTCCCGGAGCACCACCAGCGCCTTCACCGTCTCGCCCCACTTCTCGTGCGGCACGCCGATCACCGCCGTCTCGGCGACCGCCGGATGGTCGTACAGGCAGTCCTCCACCTCGATCGAGGAGACGTTCTCCCCGCCGCTGATGATGACGTCCTTCTTGCGGTCGGAGATGGTCAGCTGCCCGTCCGTGAGGGTGCCGCCGTCGCCGGTGTGGAACCAGCCGTCCCGCAGTGCCTCGGCCGAGGCCTCCGGCTGCTGCCAGTAGCCGTCCAGGACGGTGTTGGAGCGCACCAGCACCTCCCCGGAGGGATCCACCCGCAGCTGGGTGCCGAGCGCCGGGGCGCCCGCCTGCACCAGCTTCTCGGCCCGCTCGGCGGCCGGCAGCGCGTCCCACTCGGACCGGGTGCGGTTGACCGTGACCGCGGGGGAGGTCTCGGTCAGGCCGTACAGCTGCATGAACTCCCAGCCCAGCTGCTCCTCGACCTGCTGCACCACCGAGGTCGGCGGCGGGGCGCCGGCCACGATCATCCGCACCCGGTCCCGGCCGGGCACCGGGCCGTCCCGGTCGGCGGCCGCGTCCAGCACCATCTGGACCACGGCCGGCGCGCCGGACAGGAAGGTCACCCCGTGCCGCTCGACCCGGCGCAGGATCTCCGCGCCGTCCACCTTGCGCAGCACGATGTGCCGGGCGCCCAGGCCGGTGAGCGAGAACGGCAGGCCCCAGCCGTTGGCGTGGAACATCGGCAGGGTGTGCAGGTAGACGTCCCGGTCGTTCGCGCCGTAGTGCAGGCCCATCAGCGTCGCGTTCAGCCAGATGTTGCGGTGGGTGAGCTGAACGCCCTTGGGGCGGGCGGTGGTTCCGCTGGTGTAGTTGATGGTGGCGGTGTCGTTCTCGTCCACCGCGTACCGCCGCGGGGTGCCGTCGAAGTCGTACAGCACGGCGTCGCTGTCCGCGCCCAGCACGAACTTGTGCTTGGCCACCACCCCGTGCAGGGAGTCGGCGACCTCGGGGTCGACCAGCAGCACCGAGGCGCCGCTCTGCTCGACGATGTACGACACCTCCTCGGCCTTCAGCCGGAAGTTCACCGGCACCAGCACCCGGCCGTGCCCGCTCACCCCGAAGAAGGAGGTCAGCAGCCGGGCCGAGTTGTGCGAGACGACCGCGACCCGCTCGCCCGGCCCGACGCCGAGCCGGTCCAGCCCGGCGGCCTGGGCCCGGGCCAGCTCGGCGACCCTGCGGTAGCTCAGCTCGCCCCAGGATTCGGCCGGCTGTGCCGGCTCGTCGACGATGCCGACCCGGTCGCCGTAGACCAGCTCGGCCCGGTCGAGGAAGTCCATCACGGAGAGTGGAATCTGCATGCGCCCACTGTCCTCCCCCGCCCGCGCCCTGCACACCCCCGAACGGGGGTGTCACCCGCCCGTGGGCACCGGATCCGCCTCCCCGGCCGCCGTCAGCGCCGCCACCAGCCGGTCGCGGGCCTCCGTCTGGGCGGCGATCCGGCGCTCCAGCACCGCCAGCCGCTCCCGGGCGATCCCCAGCACCCGCGCGGACGGCCGGCCCGCCAGCACGTCCCCGTCCAGGCACCCCAGCAGCGGCCGGAGGTCCTCCAGGGTGAGCCCGGCGGCGACCAGCGCGCGGATGTTGCGCACCCGGACGACCGCCGACTCGCCGTACTCGCGGTAGCCGTTCGGCGCCCGCCCGGACTCGATCAGCCCGGCCTGCTCGTAGTGCCGCAGAGCGCGCGCGGTACTGCCCGTCCGGGCCGCCAGCTCGCCGATCCGCACCGCCACCCGTCCCCTCCCGGTCAGCCCACCAGCGCGCCGCCGTCCACCGAGAACACTACGCCGGTCACGAACGCGGCCTGCGGCGAGGCCAGTTGGATGATCGCCCAGGCCACCTCCGCCGGGCGGCCGATCCGGCCCAGCGGGGTGTGCTCGATCTGCCACCGCCGGATCGCCGCCCGCTGCTCGGGGCCGTACCCGGAGTGCTCGCCGATCGGCGTGTCGATCGCCCCGGGCGCCACCGCCACCACCCGGACCCCGCGCGGCGCCAGCTCCACCGCCCAGCTGCGGGTGACCGTCTCCAGTGCCGCCTTGCTCGCCGCGTACACCGAGTTGCCCGGCCAGCCCCGCTGCCCGACGGCCGTGCTGACGTTGACCACCACGCCCCGGCTCCGCTCCAGCTCGGGCAGCGCGGCCTGCCCGAGCAGCACCGGGGCGACCAGGTTGGTGGCCAGCAGCGCCTCGACGCCCGCCCGGTCGAAGTCGCCGAGGCCCTGCCGGCTCTGCACGATCGCGGCATTGTTGACCAGCACGTCCAGCCGCCCGAACCGCTCCACGGCCACCCGGACGATCTCCTCCGGGGCGTCCGGCCCGGTCACGTCCGCGGTCAGCGGCTCGATCAGCGCCGGGTGCGCGGCCGCCGTCCCGGCCAGCGGTTCGAGCCGCCGTCCCACCGCCAGCACCCGCGCCCCCTCGGCCGCGAAGGCCCGCGCCGTCTCCCGCCCGATCCCCGTCCCGGCCCCGGTGACCACCACGACCCTGCCCCGCGTCCCGCTCTCGTCGTTCATGTCCCCACCCTGCGACCCTGCCGCCAACGTCAGGGTCAAGCGGGAGCCCCGCCCGCCGCTCGCCGAACCCGCCGCTCGCCGAACCCGGCGCTCGCCGAACCCGGCGCTCGCCGAACCCGGCGCTCGCCGAACCCGGGGCGATAACCGGGCGCGGGGGCCCGGGTAGGGCCCCAGCCAGGAGTG